>CAYQXD010000074.1:0-2566 GCA_964421315.1 uncultured Thiotrichaceae bacterium
AGCTCTTAATACTGAGTCAAATGCAGAGGCATGTTTTATATTGAGCAATGCTCCTGTAGCTTTCATACAGTACCGTTATGTAGTACTATAAACCTATGAAACGCAAACACCAGAAGACGCTTGAACTAATCTTTTCTCGTCCGGTGAGCAGCAACATAAAATGGCGAGACATTGAAACACTGCTTGAGGCTTTGGGTGGCGAGATTAGTGAACGTGAAGGCTCACGCATAGGTGTACGGTTATTTGATGAAAGGCGCGTATTCCACCGCCCACATCCTTCGCCCAATACAGATAAAGGCGCAGTATCAAGCTATCCGGCAATGGTTAAAAGAAAACGAGGTGACACCATGATGAATATGATGGAAATTAACGGCTATCGGTCGGTTATTACCTATGACCCTGAAATTGAGATGTTTAGAGGTGAGTTTGTGGGCTTGAATGGAGGCGCGGATTTTTACGCCAGCGATATTAAAAGCCTGAAAAAAGAAGCCTCTATTTCGCTCAAGGTGTTTCTTGACATGTGCAACGAAGAAGACGTTAAACCCAGAAAGGAATACTCCGGCAAATTCAATGTGCGCGTACCTTCCAGTCTGCATGCTGATATTGCCAGCGCTGCCAGTGCAGACGGTAAGAGCCTGAATCAGTGGATTGTTGAGGCTTTGGATCAAGCCGCTCATAACGGATTATTGGTGAATAGAGGTACAAATGGATAAAAATTAAATCTAAACCTTTATTTCGCTGTCACTCATGCTGACATTCACAAAAACCAGCTCATAGGAAAACACAGCCATGAACGAATGCTTATCATCCTTTTAAAATGAGTTGAAGTTTAATCCGCCGCCCTCAATGCCATTCCACTGCGCTATTCACTTATGGGGTGTCACAAAAATTTACAGTAGCTGCCGATAGTCAAAAAACCTCTTAAATGCCCGTCTTATCAGCCTCACCCCAAAACTTCCGGTCGATATTTGCTACTCTGCGCCTCACTGAGTACGAGTTTTGATAAATATGCCGGCTTTCTTTACACAACAAGTAATCACAATAATGTCACTTATGGCAAGATATTGATTTATAAATATTATGGGGTCACAAAAATATTATGGGATGTTAACGCCGCAGCAAACCCGCTGATATTTGCCGCAGAACCATTGCCCACAAAAAGGCAGTTCATTTAGCTAATATTTGGCCATCAGTACTTAAAAAGGGATTTCATCACAACCGGCCTCTTGCTGCCGCCAATCTATCTGATCTGCAGGCTCCTCTTCTTCATTGCATAATATTTCAAGCATCTGGTCCTCATGCCGTTCCCAGATAGCTTCCATCACATCGGCTAAAAAGTCGTAAACCGCTAGTGCCTCTTTTCCTGTCCAGTTTTCCGGGACTTTCACCGTTTTCATTTGCGGTCTGCTTTTTTAGAAGGTTTGCGTTTTGTCTCCCGCTATCGGGCTTCTTTCATGCGATAAGAGTCACCTTCAATGGCAATGATCTGGCTATGATGTATCAGCCTGTCTACCAGGGAGACCACACAGGCTGCATTTGGAAAGACCTCATTCCATTATTCCATTCTCCAAGAGCTTCAAGAGCTTATGCAAGAGCTTATGGGGACACAATACTTAATTCAAGAAAGCACGCATAATCAAGTATTGTGTCCCCTTAAAGCATTGTGTCCCCTTAAATTTTAAATCGATAGTCTCAAAATAACAAAAATTAGATTGGCTACAGACTTGTTATAAGAGACTCAATATCACGACTGCCATTAAAGACAAATAGTATTTCTACGATTTGTTTATCATCTAAAATTTGATAATAACTATTGTAATTACCATGCAACCAAACTCTGATTTCTTCATCTAAATCCAGGTCTTTTACGATTTTTCCTGAATAGGGAAAAATAGAGAGTGTTTTTTCTAATGAGGCTGTAATTTCATCGACAAAAGTTATTGCTCTAGCAGAATTATTTAGTGCAATATACTCACCAATTTCAAGCAGACCCGCTCTAGCACTCGGCATGATTTTTATACGGTAATGCTTCATTTTTTGTTTTTAGTATTTATTCTCGCTTGAAGCTCTTTTTTTAAATCATCTATATAATCATCTGTTAATTCTTCCCCTCCACCAGCCTTTGCATCAGCTAAGCCAGCCTTAACACCAACCTTAATGATTTCTCTCATAGAATCTGCCAGGGCAAATATAGCAGGTAAATTTTCCATAGAAAGCATCACCCCAACAGGGCGGTTTCTTCTCGTTACCATAACAGGCTCACGTTGAGCAGCGTCTAAAAAAGCACCAAATGAATTTTGCGCTTCTTTTGAAGAAATAGTTTTCATAGTCATATCCAAAAAATTAATAATAATGTAGTTATTATAGCTACTTCAAATAAAAATCAAAACTTTTTTGCAGAATTTATCTGCACTGCCAGCTAGATATTATGGGATATTATGGGATATTATGGGGGCACAATACTTAATTCAAGAAAGCACGCATAATCAAGTATTGTGTCCCTTTAATTCACCTTTAATTCACCTTTAATTCACCTTTAATTCACCTTTAATTCACCTTTAATTCA
>CAYQXD010000074.1:2666-14883 GCA_964421315.1 uncultured Thiotrichaceae bacterium
CCTTTAATTCTTTTAAATTCTTTTAGGTTTTCAACTTAGAACTTAATACTTACAACTATAAACGCTTCACCTCGTAGCCCTTTTCTTTCAACTCATTAACAATGCCTTGTTCACCAATCAGATGCCCACTACCAACAACCACAAAGTAGCTGCCCGACTGATTCAGCATGTTTTCAATTTTTAACACCATCTGCTGATTTCTCTGGACTATCAAACTGTCATATATCGCGCTAAATGCCGGGTAGTCCGTTAACGCATCTTCAAACAGCAGTTTATTCATTTTCTTTTCGTCACCCGTTTTCCAGTAATGAACCATCTCAGCCATTAATAGCTCTGCTTCGTTCAGTGAATACAAACTTTCTTCTAATAACAGCTCGCCGTTAGGGATATTTAAAAATAGATTTATCTGTAGCTCCAGCGTTTCAAGTTCAATTATTTTTTTAGTGGTGGCATCAGAAGCGGCTATATTCAAAAAATAAGCATCAATGCCCAATTGTGGATAAAAGCCCATTTGCATTATCTGTGTAGCCGTTAGCATTAATACCAGAATGCCCGGTTTATAATTTTTTACATCATCATAAACAATATTCAGTTGTTCTAATCGCTGCTGAAGCTGTAACCATGTTTTTTCAGAAAGGGCATCTTTAATAGTGGAACCGTCTTTATACATTCCTTTTTCAAGCAACAAACGGCTGTATGCATTTCGATCTATTTTATTGATGTCTAACTCCACAACTAGAGTTTCAGATTTTTTAAAAACATCTTCTATCTCTTTACGCAATGGATAAAAGCTTTTATCAGCAAAATGAATTGAGCCCATTAAATAAACACTTGCCCTATCTGAATTCACTTGCCATAAAAAAGCCTTATCATTTGCCGCATAAGCATTTACAACAACTAAAAAACTGATAAAAATAAGCGCATATTTTTTCATGATTTATGACTCTTTTAGTTCCAGTGCCCGCTTATAAACATCATTTTTACTCTCCCCTGTCATCTTCACCACCAGGCTTACTGACTGCTTCACCGGAAGCTCGGCCAATAATACCGATAAATAATGATCAATCTGCGTAGCATCTGAATCCTGTGAGGCTTTACCTTCAACCACCAGTACAATCTCACCTTTGCGTTGATTATCGTCCGCTTCTACCCAATGCACTAAAGCGGATAAAGTCATTCTTTTTATGGTCTCAAATGTTTTGGTTAATTCCCTGGCATAAGTAACGCGCCTTGTTTCACCAAATACTGTCTGCATATCTTTTAAGGTATCAACGATTCGATGACAGGAAATATAAAAAATCATGGTTCGTGGTTGATGTGCCAACTGTTCCAGAAAATGTAGCCGACTACCATGCTTAGCAGGCGGGAAACCCTCAAAAGTAAATGCATCAGTTGCTAGACCAGCGACACTTAAAGCGGCAATAGCGGCGCAGACACCTGGCACAGGAACGATAGTGACATTTCTGTCATGGGCTTGCGTTACCAGGCGGTAACCGGGGTCACTTATCAACGGTGTGCCCGCATCAGAAATAAGCGCGATTGATTTTCCAGATTCAAGCTCATCTAACAACTTAGGAGTTATACGCTCTTCATTATGCTCATGGTATGCGCGTGATTTTGTTTTTATTCCGAGATAAGACAATAAACGCTGACTATGGCGAGTATCTTCCGCTGCAATAATATCAACTTGATCTAACACCGAGATTGCACGCTGCGTGATATCCGCTAAATTACCTATCGGGGTCGCAACAAGATACAATGTACCCGGCAATACATCCTGTTTTTGATGATTTTCAGTTGACACTTATGGCCTCACAAAACATACTAATTACTTAGGCTGTTTAGTCTGTAGGTGTTTAGGGGCGCATACCCTAACAGACTACAGACTAAACAGCCTAAGTACTTACAACTTAATTATTCGATACTATCTTGAAATCACAACCATTAAAACTTTTTTTACTCATCAGCATTACCATTCTTTCAGCCTGTGAGACACAACCGCAAAAACCAGAGCAACAGGTAACAGAAGAAGAAATACCGTCACTTACTGAACAACAGGACACTTTACCGGGCACATTACCGGACACATTAACAGAAGAAATTGAAAAATTACTTGAACTCGCACAAAACAGCGACTCTATCGTTGCACAACTGGAGTATCGCGCACTGGCTGCCAGCAGGTTTATCAAAGCCGGTAAAATTAATCTGGCAAAACAACAGCTAGACATAATGAAACAGAGTACTGCAATCATATCCGATGAATTAGTCACCGAAGACATCAGCATACAAACTGCACGGGCATCAATATCACTGCTTTCTGCAGAAATAGCCATTGCTGAAAAAAACACGATACTAACAAATCAAATTCTCACCACAATAAAACCTGTAACGCGCGAACAACAAAATAAATTTTACACACTAAAAGCCGACCTTGATTTTTTATCCGGAAAATATATGTTTGTAGTTGATCGTCTCGTGCAACTCGACACTTACATTAACGAGGCAACAGAAAAAAGCCGAAACTATAAAAAGATCTGGGCGGCATTATCAAGCTTACCACCCCCCCAGCTGAACAAGCAGCACAGTGACAACCCAACTATTAAAGGTTGGCTGGAACTAGCCAAAGTCATGCGCTCCGGCCAGCAAAATACCAGCAAACTAGAAGATGACCTGCTTGACTGGGGCACACGTTATCCTTTGCACCCAGTCGGTGAAACTTTTTTAAGTGAGCTAATCAATAACTATCAGCAAATTTCTGAAAAAAAACAAATCGCTGTGTTATTGCCCATGCAGGGTAATTTATCAAAAATAACGACCACCATAAAAAATGGTTTGTTAAGTGCTTATTATCTAGATTTAAGTGTTGCTAATTCAGCTACAGGCGATTCAAACTCCCTGCTAAAACCGGTGATCAAATTTTATGATAGCAGCAATAAAAGCCTGAGCTTTCAGCAGTTATACCGGCAGGCAATTGAAGATGGCGCAACACATATCATCGGCCCACTAGATAAAATTGTTATTAACCAACTAGCACAACAAAGAGAGCTTGATATTTCAGTACTGACACTGAATTATTCAGAACACAGCAACACCCTGTACAACAGCAGCAATACCAAAAATCTTTTTCAGTTTGGTTTATCGCCAATAGATGAAGCACAGCAGGTAGCCGAACTTGCAATCAGGCAAAATAAATTCACTGCTGCAGTATTTTACCCGGACAGTGAATGGGGTAAACGCTTAACTAAAGCATTTACCGAACATTATGAGTTTTTAGGCGGCGAAGTATTAAGCACAACAAACTACGCAACCATTACCAACGATTACAGCCGCCCGATCAGAGCACTACTTAATCTTGACCAAAGCGCTATCCGTCGCCGCAAAGTTGAAAACACCATTAGCGAAAAGACTCAAAGTGAGCCCTACCGCAGACAGGATATTGATATGATCTTCCTCGTCGCCACCCATCACTCTGCACGAGGCATCATGCCTGCTTTTAAATTTCATCATGCCGGCGACCTGCCTGTGTATGCAACGTCACATGTTTATACCGGAAAGCTTAAACGCGACCTGGATAGCGACCTGAACGGCCTGATGTTTTGCGACCTACCCTGGGTACTGCAAAATAATTCGCCATTAGCAAATGTCTTCGCACAAAACTGGCCACAACAGGAATCACTTACCCGTTTATTTGCCCTTGGTATTGATGCTTATCATTTAGTATATAACCTGGAATACCTAAAGAATAAAGACTATGCCTTTTATGATGGCCAAACTGGTAATATTCAGCTGGATGAGAATAACCGTATTACTCGAAAATTACTCTGGGCAAAATTTAAAAATGGTCGGGCGGTTTATTTTGAACCCGACATTGCTGAGCCTGTTATGACAGAACCCGCTAACGCGGGAGACGGGCCTTAACTCTGAAGTAGCTGGCAATCATCAGCCAGTTATGGAACTGGGTAATAACTTTAAAATTATCCACATATATGAACACAGAGCAGTGGCACATGGACGTGACGTTTACGAACCAAAGGACGGAGCAGTGCCACATGGATGTGGTGTTTACGAACCAAAGGATGGATAAAAATGTACGTTTTAAAAATCTGTGTTCATCTGCGTTAATCTGTGGAAAAAATGTTTTTAAACACTTTTACTAATAACCACCCCTTTAGCATATGAAAGCAGCTCATCTAAAACAGGGAGAAGAATCAGAAGCCGCCTGCTGTGTTTACCTCAAGTCGCAGGGTTTAAAACTAGTTACGACAAACTTTAGCTGCCGGCTGGGTGAAATAGATCTCATCATGCTTGATAAAAACATGCTGGTTTTTGTTGAGGTGCGTTTTCGAAAAAACAATAATTTTGGTGGAGGACTGGAAAGCATCACTGCCGCAAAACAACTAAAACTGCGCAGAACTGCCGAATTATACCTGCAACAAAACAGGCAATATGCAAATGCACGATTTGATGTTGTATCGATGTCAAAAAATACGCAAACCAATATAAATGGGCTTTATACCTACAACTGGATTCAGGATGCTTTTTGAAACAGGTGATATGCTAAAAACTTATCAACTTAAAATATATAACTTACAACTGCTTTTAAACATTCTATGGACTTAATTTCTCGAATTAATAAAAATTTTCAGGACAGTATCAGCACCAAACAACTGGCAGCTGAAATACTTGCCGAACCCATTAGCCGTAGCGCGAAAATCATTACCCAGTGTTTTTTGAATGGTGGCAAGGTATTATCCTGCGGCAATGGCGGCTCTGCCGGTGATGCCCAGCACTTTTCATCAGAAATGCTGAACCGATATGAAATGGAACGCCCTGGCCTGCCTGCCGTTGCATTAACCACGGATAGCTCTACCGTAACATCCATTGCTAACGACTATCACTTCAACCAGATTTTTTCAAAACAGGTTACCGCCCTGGGCCATGCCGGCGATGTACTACTGGCCATCAGCACCAGTGGCAACTCCGAAAACATTAACCTGGCCATTGATGCTGCACATGATCGTGAGATGACCGTTATTGCCTTAGACGGAAAATCAGGCGGTGAAATGGTTGCCAGGTTATCGTTAAGCGATATTGAAATACGCGTACCGTCCGAATCAACAGCCCGTATTCAGGAGGTACATTTACTGGTAATTCACTGTATTTGCGACCTGATTGATCATCAACTTATGGGTGGGTAGGGGCAGTTGGCAGTTATTTTAAAAAATGGCAACTGCTTTTAAAACAGTTTTTTTGCTTTTGCTGCCAACTAATGACTGCCTACTGCCAACTTTATTTAACAACACGAAGCCCAGGGCGTTTGGATCCAGGCTTGGGTTTATCCGGACTCGGCGGACCATCATCTGGCGGTGAAATCGCGTCGCCATCTTCAGAAAACATCATACCCTGACCGTTTTCCTTTGCGTAAACCGCTAATACTGCTTCAACAGGAATAAACAGCGACATCTGCTGTCCGGAAAAACGCGCACTAAATGTAATTTCAGCATCACCTAAAACCAGTCCACTGATTGCCATTGGTGCAATATTAAGAATAATCTTATCGTTTTGAACATGCTGTCCTGGCACCTGTACGCCTTCTACTGATGCATCAACCAACAAATGTGGAGTCAGGCCATTATCAGCAATCCACTGATATATGCCTCGAACAAGATAGGGACGGCTGGAAGTCATCTGCATAAAAAAATAGTTGTAAATTATAAGTTATAAGTTTCAAGCAACCGGCTTTTCGCTTATAACTTGTAACTTATTACTTAAAACTCGCCGTATTACAGGCGCAGCTCGCGCTCTGATTCTGTCAGGCTTAATACAAAACCTTCCCGTTCAAATAAACGGTCAGCATAAGCATTAATGGCTTTGGCCTCGACAGGCAACTCAATACCATAATGACGTAAACGCCAGAGTATTGGTGCGATGCTGGCATCAACCAGTGTAAAATCTTCACTAAGAAAGAAAGGGGTGACAGAAAATATTTCAGCAACCGAAGCGATGCTTTCGGCCAAATCTTTTTTGGCTTTTGCGACCGCTTTTTCACCTTTAGTTTCAATAATATCAACCAGTGGGTACCAGTCCTTCTCCAGCTGAAACAGAGCCAGACGCGTTTGCGCACGTTGCACAGGACCGACCGGCATTAACGGAGGATGCGGAAAGCGTTCTTCCAGGTATTCCATAATAACGCGGGAGTTATATAACACCAGATCACGGTCAACCAATGTAGGCAAACTGCCGTAGGGATTCAGATCAATCAGATCCTCAGGCAATTTTTTAGGATCGACCAAAGTCACTTCATGTACAATATCTTTTTCATTTAGAACAATACGGGTACGATGACACTCAATTGATAATGTCGTGGTATATAAATTCATAGATTTTCCATTCACTAAGGAATAATTTAATAGAAGCGCTTTAGCTTTAATAAAAGCAACTTAAATAGAGGCAGTAAGTATGCACCTAATGATGTTGCCAGGGACATTATCCGCCGACACGGGATGCACAGTCAGCACACCGCTCGCTGCTCCTGCATTGGCCTAATACTCGCCATCCATGGCAGTGGCTGTAATCGCGCGGCTCTAATCAAGGTCGGCAAATTATGTCTTAGTGTATGTCTTTCCAGTATTCCTTCTTCAGCGCGTAAGCAAAACCAAAGAGAACAATCAGGAACAACAATACTTTCCAGCCAAGGTCACGACGTTCAACCTGTACAGGCTCAGCAATATAAACCATAAAGTTGGTCAGATCAGCAACGAACATATCATAGTCAGCACGGCTCATTGTACCCGCCAGAATCTGTTCCATGCCATCAAACTCATCAACTTCAACATCACCATGCATTACGGTTTTATATTTAGCTTCCTGCAAACCTTGCAGACGCCACAATACATGCGGCATGCCCACATCCGAGAACACCGCATTATTGAAGCCGACTGGACGATATGGATCAACATAGAAGCTGCGTAAGTAGGTGTATACCCAATCAGCACCACGTGCACGTGCGGTCAATGTTAAATCAGGAGCCGCAGTACCAAATGCATCTTCTGCATACACATCAGTCATTGAAACTTTCATCACATCGCCAATTTTAGTTGGCGCGCCTTTTTCATTGTAGGTGTGAATCATCATTTCACGTACATCTTCTTCAGGCATCTCAAGATCTTTTGCAATTCGGTTAAAACGCATAAGAGAAGCTTCATGACAACTGAAACAGTAATCTGCGAAGGCTTTTGCACCACGCTGCAATGACTCTTTGTCTCTTATGTCAATCGGTGCCTTGTCAAGTGGCACACCACTACCGGCTGCTGTTGCCAGCATTGGCAGCAACATCGCAACGGCCAAAAATAAAGTTACCACGGTTTTCATACTAGCGGTTTTCATGATGTCACCCTATCTGGAACTGGTTTTGTTTTTTCGTTTTTAGATGTGAAATAAAGCACAGCAAAGAAAGCGAAATATAAGAATGTAAACAAACGAGACATAAAGGTAATCATCTCCGTTACCGGTTGCATGGCTAACCAGCCCAGTACGACAAAGCTGATGCAAAATACAATCAGATTAACTTTATAAATAGCTCCGCGATAACGAATAGATTTTACTTTACAGCGGTCGATCCAAGGCAGGAAGAACAACACTACAATCGCCGCACCCATGGTTCCGACACCCATTAACTTGTCCGGCACTGCTCGCAAGATTGCGTAAAAAGGTGTGAAATACCATACTGGTGCAATATGCTCAGGCGTTACTAGCGGATCAGCAGGAATAAAGTTTGCATACTCTAACATGTAGCCACCGCCATCAGGGAAATAGAACAAAACCACACTAAAGAAGAACAGGAACACCACCACACCTACGATGTCTTTTACAGAATAGTAAGGATGGAAAGGAATACCGTCTAATGGTATACCATCGGCATCTTTCAATTTTTTAATTTCAACACCATCAGGGTTATTTGAACCGACTTCATGCAAGGCAAGAATATGAGCAATCACCAGGAACACCAGAACAAATGGTAATGCAATAACGTGCAGCGCGAAGAAACGATTCAGGGTGGCATCACCAATCACGAAGTCACCGCGTATCCATAGTGTCAGATCATCACCAATCACAGGAATTGCACTAAACAGTGAAATAATGACCTGCGCACCCCAGTAGGACATCTGACCCCATGGTAACAAATAACCCATGAAGGCTTCAGCCATCAATGCCACGTAGATGAACATACCAAACAGCCAGATAAGTTCACGTGGTTTTTTGTGTGAGCCATACAACAGGGCGCGTAACATGTGCAGGTAAACCACAACAAAAAATGCAGTCGCACCGGTTGAGTGTATATAACGTATCAACCAGCCATAAGGTACATCACGCATTATGTACTCAACAGAAGCAAATGCCATGGCACCGTCAGGTTTGTAATGCATGGTCAGGAAAATACCTGAAATAATCTGAATCACCAATACCATCAGCGCTAATGAGCCAAAAAAGTACCAGAAATTGAAATTTTTTGGTGCGTAATATTGAGCCAAATGCTCATTCCACATTTTTGTCAGTGGAAAACGATCATCTATCCATCCAAGTAAATTAGCCATTATGCGAGCCCCTCATCTTCACCAACAAGAATAACATTGTCACTGACGTATTTATGTGGCGGAACCACCAGATTCGTCGGCGCAGGCACACCGCTGAACACCCGACCAGCAAGGTCAAACGTTGAACTGTGACAGGGACAGAAGAAACCACCCAGCCAGTTTGCACCTAAATCTTCAGCACCAAGTTCCGGGCGGAACGTTGGTGAACAACCCAGATGCGTGCAAATACCCACTAAAACCAGAACTTCAGGTTTGATTGAACGGTGAGCATTTTGCGCATAAGCAGGCTGTTGATCAGTAACGTCAGAAGCCGGATCACGAAGCACTTCATCAAGCGTGGGCAGATCGGCCAGCGTCTTCACAGAGCGTTTAACAATCCATACCGGCTTGCTTTGCCATTCAACAATCAGCAAACGCCCTTCTTCGAGCTTGCTGATGTCAACTTCTACAGGCGCGCCTGCATTTTTTGCTCTTTCACTAGGCATCCATGAGGATAAAAACGGAACGGCTACAAAACCGGCACCTACAGCAGCGACCACCGAAGTGGAAGCAACCAGAAAGCGGCGTCGTTTTGTATCTACTACATTTTCAGTAGACATATTGGATATCTCCAAATATTAAATAAACAAATTAAATAAAAATCAGTCGGGGAAAATTAAAAAACTATAATTCAATTTATCCTGCAATTCTGGCAACCCTGTGCATACTTAGCACTTTATGTTTACCTGAATCCACTAGTAAAACATGCACGCACAGGTTGCAAACGGCGCACAGAATAGCGTAAATTAGCATTTTAGCCAAGTTTAATATAACAACGCCAATAAAAACAACGAGATAAAAAACTCATGTTAAAGAAAAACCCTTCTTTTGTGTATTATTTCGCCTGGCTGATCATTGGTCTATTTTTTGGCTTGAGTATTCTGTTATTTCGAGGTGATATCAGCATTGCCATACACCAACTCAGCAAATCCACTGACAAACCAATACACAGCCCGATCAGCACAGTCAACTCCACACAAAACAAACATAGCGGAGAAGTGGCACATGGACGTGCCGTTATGTCCAGGAAGGACGGTCTTTCGCAAGGAGCCATGGATGGCGGTGCGATTTACGGACCTAAGGATGGATATGCCAATGCAGTGATGGTAGCAGCACCTGCTGTGGTCAGCATACAAACCATTACCTGGTCAGAAGCCAGCATAGAAAAAAGTGCCAATGAGAAACTAATACAACAATTTCTAGGCCAAAACTCACCCCATATCCCCAGGCGCAAAGCTGAAACCGGCTCGGGCTCGGGCGTAATCATTAATGAAAATGGCTACATACTGACCAATTACCATGTTATTTCGGGGCGAGATGAAGTACGCATCAGATTAAGTGATGGCAAAGTCGCAAAAGCAGAACTTATCGGTTCCGACCCTGACACCGACCTTGCCGTTCTAAAAATAGAGCTAAAAGGCCTGCCAACACTCAACATTGCCAACATCAGCCAGCTCAGAGTGGGTGATATAGTACTCGCCATTGGCGACCCTTTTGCTATCGGACAAACCGTGACACAAGGCATAATCAGCGCCACCGGCAGAACCCGTGTTTCACAAAATACTTATGAGAATTTTATTCAGACCGATGCTGCCATTAATCCGGGCAATTCAGGTGGCGCATTAATTAATACTAAGGGTGAAATCGTCGGCATCAACTCAAATATTTTTTCTAGCACAGGAAATTTTCAGGGAATCAGTTTTGCCATTCCTATCGATTTAGCACAGCAAGTAGCGCAACAAATAATTCAACACGGCTACGTTGTGAGAGGCTGGCTCGGTGTTGAAGGCCAGGAGTTAACCTCGCAGGTTTTACACACGATAGATCTTGATTCAATGCACGGTATTTTAATAACCGATGTAGATAAAGATGGACCAGGTGATATTGCCGGTTTAAAACGTGGCGATATTATTACCCGAATCAACCGACAGGACATTCTCAGCACTAATGATATTTTAAACCTGATCGCCGCTGGCAAACCGGGTGATGAGTTCTTAATTGAGGGAATCCGGCAGCGCCAGAGTTTTATAACGAAGGCAACGTTGGGACAAAGACCTTTAATGAGCCGTTAGCGGCTCATTAAAGGCAATGAAAAGTGAATAATGAAAGGTGAAAAATGGAAAAACATTCTTTGATGCTGAACGTCTGTGAAGTATCCAGGCGGTTTTATGTCATCTCCAGATTCCAGATCCTTCACTGGCGTTCAGGATGACAGTCAAGGGTAAAGCATGTGTTTTTCCATTTTTCACTTTTCATTATTCATTTTTCATTGCCGATTTAAGTGCAACACAAAAGGCCAAATTCTCACTCGGCGTACCAACCGTCACCCGCAAACAATTTTTAAGCAAGCCCGCATCGACCCGCATGTTTTTTATGAGCACACCCGATTGTTTTATACTTTCAAAAATATCATTAGCTTTTTTATCTAACACGCGAAACAAAATAAAGTTTGCCTGACTAGAAAACACTTGCAGCCCAGAGATGGCTTTCATTTTTTCTAACAATAATTCACGCTCTTCACGAATTAATTTTGCCTGTGCGTCCAGCACATCAATATTATCTAACACAAACTCAGCCGATATTTGCGTTAATACATTAATATTATAAGGTAATCGTATTTTATCAATTTCATTAATAATATCAGAATGCCCACACAACAAACCTAAACGCAAACCCGCCAGACCCATTTTTGAAACTGTGCGCATTACCAGTAAATTATCAAACTCGGTCAACCGGCTCATGAAACTAGTTTGCGCAAAGGGATGATAAGCTTCATCCAGCACCACCATGCCCGGTGCCATTAAAATTATTTCTTCAATATCTTTTTCGTTATAACAATTCGCTGACGGGTTATTTGGATAAGCGATAAAAATGATTGCAGGTTGATGCTGTTTAATTGCCTGACGTGTTCGCTCCATATCAAGGGAAAAGTTCTCACTTAGAGGGACACCAACATATTTGATACCGACAAAATCGGCAATCATTTTGTACATCACAAAACCGGGGTCAAAAGACAGTAAACAAACGTCCTGTTTTTTACTTTCATGATCAGCGACTGCCATTGCCAGCATTTGTATCAATTCATCTGAACCGTTACCCAGCACGATAGCCTTATCTTCGGGCACCCGCATAACCTGCCTCAACTTTTCACGCAAAACAGTGGCAGACGGATCCGGGTAACGATTGATTTCTGCCTCGCTTATCCTAACCTGCAATTCAAACTTTAAGTCTGCAGATAACGGGTAGGGATTTTCCATTGCATCCAGTTTGATTAAGCCACTGGCGGCAGCAACGTGATAGGCCTGGATCTCTTTAATAACAGGACGAATTTTTAGCAGGCAGTTTTTTAATGATGAACTCATAAACAAAGGTGTGTAATAAAAATCATTAATCGAATGGTAACAAACAGCCTGAATAAAAGAAATAAGAGCAAAGGACATCAAAAATATTTATATTTTTTGACTTGAAATTAAAAAAACCAGCTACAGATTATTTAACAACAACGAACAAAACCCTTTATAGGAGATTATATTATGAGCTTAATACGTTACAACAATCCGTGGAATTTATTAAATAATTTACAA
>CAYQXD010000075.1:0-14743 GCA_964421315.1 uncultured Thiotrichaceae bacterium
GATGCCAGCGGTCACCTCACCACAAAACAGCGCGTACTTAAAATAAAAATTCCCAAAGGCATTAAGCAGGGTCAGCATATTCGCCTCAGTGGTCAGGGTAATCCTGGCACTGTCGTGGGCATGCCTCAGAGCAAAGCCGGTGATTTATACCTGGAAATCGAATTCAACCCGCATAGTATTTATCATGTTGAAGGTCGTGATGTGTATCTGGATCTACCCGTTGCACCCTGGGAAGCAGCCTTAGGCGCAAAGGTTAAAGCGCCAACTCCGGGTGGTGTGGTCGATTTAAAAATAAAACCGGGCTCTGGCAACGGCAGTAAGATGCGGCTTAAAGGTAGAGGTATTCCGGCGAGTGCCAGTAGCCACGAGGCCGGTGATTTATATGTCGTCTTGCAGATGGCCTTACCTCCGGCAAATACCGCCAGTGAAAAAGCAGCTTATAAAAAAATGCAACAATCGTTCAGCTTTAATCCGCGTGCAAGATTAGGAGTATGACCTGGAGATTTGATAAACATGGCAAAGCAAACAACAAAGATTCTCATCGGTCGCATCCTGGAAAACGAAAGCCAACTGACCTTGCGACAACTATGTGATGCCTGCGCGGTGCAGGCTGACTATATTATCGAACTGGTTGATGAAGGTTTCATCGACCCTGTTGGTGTAGAACCTGGCGGCGTAGAAAAGTTACACTGGTGTTTTAGCAGCATCACCATAAAACGTGTGCAAAAAGCAAAACGCCTGCAACGGGATCTGGGCATTAACCTGGCGGGTGTTGCACTGGCCATAGAGTTAATGGATGAGATTGAACGGTTACGCGCCAGGCTGGAAAGGGTGTAAAAATAACAGCCGCCCTTAACAGTGGCTGTTACTAAGCTTCATCCACTACCGGTAAATCCCTATTGTCCAACATGCCGTCCATCATGCCGTCCATCATATCGACCGCCTCAATTTCAGGCACGTCTTCGGTTAACTCAACCTGCTCAAGTAAATTGATGGCAATGGCGATAAAATCACTATCAGTAATAATACCAACCAGATAATCATCTAAAACCACCGGTAAACAACCGTATTTATGCTCCTGTAAATACAATGCCGCCTGACGCAATGAGTCTGACGGATGCACAATGCTGACATTTCGGATCATAATTTCTGACAGACTGGTATCTGCCTTAGCGTTTTTTAAAGCAGGTTCTGTTGCTGCAAGAAGGTCTCTTTGTGTAACCAGTCCAAGCACCTGGTTTTCACTGTCTGTAATCGGGATATGCCGGATATGCTTCTCGGTCATAATCTTCCTGGCATCATTTATCGTATTTGTATCACGCAATGTGCAGGGTTTTTTGGTCATAAATTCATCAATCGTAATCATTAGATTATTTTCCATATTTATTAATATGTTGTTAACAGGCTACCTTTACAGTTTGACGGCAGTGTAGTTAAAGATATTGATTAGTGTCAATCAAGCTAAAAAAACAGCCCTTAAGAGTGCTTTAACTACTTCATTCTTAAAACTTAAATGCGATATAAGCTATGCTTTTATTATAAAACACTGTGAACTTGATTGATATTCTGGTTTTCAACCGATACATCACAAAGCCAAATTAAATGAACAACTACACCACAAAAAAACCTTCAATTTTTTTAAATTTACTGGCTGCGCTTATTCTTGGTCTTGGTTTCATTATGGCTTATCTTGTCTATATCAGTGAAATAAAACTCACATTTGATGCAAAAATCATTAACGAGACCGGTATTATCAGGGGATCAATCCAACGTGTTACTAAACTTGTGCTGACAGATTCCACGCAACCATCAAGCCCGGTATTTATCAAAATCAACCATCTCATCGAACAATTCACATCAACAAACAAAGGATATGCTCAGGGCGAACTAGATGACAATTTTGTCAGCGGAGTTTTAATCTTGAAAAACGAGTGGCTAAAGCTGGAGAGTAGCTTACTTCAATATCAGCAAACCCCAACAATCCATCTTCAAAAAATAATTATTGAACAGAGTGAAATGTGCTGGCGTGCAGCTATTGCCGCAGTACTTATTGCGCAACATAATGCTGAAGAAAACGCAAGAAATATCGGCAGGCTATTTTATCTGTTTCTTATTATAAATAGTATAAGTGCCATACTCGTGCTGTTTCTTATATTTTCGTATGTTAGAAAAAAACTGGAATATGAGTCTTCACATGATGCATTAACGTCTTTATACAACAGACGTGCTTATGAATATGTCATTGAAAAAGAGGTCGAACGAAGCAAAAGATACCATTCCTCACTGTCTCTTATTTTATTTGATATTGATCATTTTAAAAATATCAATGATAGTTATGGTCATAAAACCGGCGATAAAATCATTATCGAACTTGGTAGACTAATATTAAAATCACTTCGCAAAAGCGACTCCTTGTTCAGGGTGGGTGGCGAGGAATTTGCCATTATAAGCCCGCACACCAACGCTGACTCAGCCTTTAAACTGGCAGAAATAATTCGCCAGCGAGTCGCAGATTTTTCTTTTGAAATTAACGACAAAGTAACAATTAGTTTAGGTGTTGCCGAACTTCACCAGGATATCAGCAAAGACCAGTTATACAGCCACGCAGACCAGGCTATGTATCAGGCAAAAAATGGTGGCAGGAACCGTACTGAAGCATTTGCTAATAGCGATGTTACAAGGCAACACTAAAACACTATGCACATAAGCAGGAAGCCTGCTCACGGGTATAGAATATTCCGTTACGGATAAAACCGGCAATAACAGATGCCTTAACCGCAATCACTTTTCCACAACTGTCTCGCTGTGTCACCCAGTCTTCTGGCACACCCTCTAACAGATGAAAAGGTGCCGGTGTGCCGTTTGAAAAACGTGCCACCTCGGCTCGTTGTTGCTGCGCATCAAAAAAAGCCGGGCGAAAACCTTCGCTACGGTTTTCCTGACTAACGCCACCGGTATTTTTGAAAGTGACATTTTGCTTGCGAAGCAATTTGTTTGTAAGTGACTTTTTCATGATCTCTCCTCCGCTGTATGTTTCAGCTTGTAAAACCTTGACTGGACGGCTTATCTTTATATCGACCGTCCAGTCAGGGGCTTTAGCTTATGCTGCTCCTGGTTTAGTCTTCCAGTTCCAGTTTATCGACAGCTACAGTGCTGTTATCGAAGTTATCCCACTCGGCTTCAACCAATGTAAGACCTGGTACAATAGCGTCAAAGAACTGCTCACGTGTGAGTACCTGATCGTTTAAACCTTCAAACTCAGTGCTACCATTCGTGTTTAAGGCTAAACCCAATATCACTACCTGGTGACTTGCAACGATTTTTTCAGTTACCGGCCCGCGTATTTCCACTTCGGTTTTGTTGTCTTCATTGATTTCACGTTCTAACTCACTGGCAATAAAGGTTCTGTTACCATCAGCATCAGCAGCACCAAGAAACCCTTCTATTTCCAGATAATCACCGTCACTAATTCCAGTAAGTGTCAAAGTTTCACCATTTTCATCTTCCATTTCGGTTTTACCTTCGGCAGCTGGATCAGTAATAATTTTTACTGTAATACCAATCAGGGTGACAGTATTATTGACAGTATCCACACCATCGATATCTACCCGCGCTGTAATACGAACCTCATTGTCCTCGAACTCAATCTTCTCTGCCTGTAACACACCGTTGCTATCAAGTACGCCCTCAACTTCAAGACGAGTGCCAACGATAATATTGTCAACTGTGCCGTAGAGAATAACGGTTGCATCGGTTATCTGCACTTCCAGATTACCCATTTTAAATTTACCGTCTACCACAGGATCGGTCACAATACTCTCGATTTCCAGTTCAGCACCATCAATATCAGCATCGCCAAACTGGTTCTGTGGTTCAACTTTAGTTGCTGCAAGAGTTAACGAACCAGGGGCATACCCCTTGTTATCATCTTTAACTTCGACCAACTGCCCGTCTACCGGATGACCATCAGCAAGATCGTTAACATCGGTAGGAGGACTGTAGTTAATGCTTAGACCGCCTATCATGAAAGTGCTGGCATCCTTATCCAGAGTATGCACCTTGCCAATCACACTGTAACGTCTGACATCAGCCGGACCAGCCTTTTTTTCAACAAAGCTGGTGATAATGGCATCATTGGCATCACGTAGACCACTGATTTCGAGAATATCACCTGCAGCGATATTAGCTAGTGAAACACCATCATCAAAAACAGTGGCTGCATTGGTGATAACGGTCTGACCCATTACCGAAAAAGTATCTCCTGTTGCCACGCCATCTGCCGGGCCTTTGACATTTTCTTCAAAACTAACACTACTAGCGATACCATTCTGAATATCTCCTTGCACCACGACCACCATGCCGAGCTCCAGATGGCTATCATCCTGTACCTGCTCGCCACCACGTGTGATGATGGCATCTTCAGTCTCAAATTTCACACCGTTAACAAACACACTGCCAAAACCGGTAATCGTACCAACACTGACACCGGATGACGTGGATGATGGCGGCGAATCACCTCCACCACAGCCCACCAGCAATAACGGCATGCTCATACATAGGGTTAATAAAATCTTGTTTTTCATCATGTTTTCTCCTGGACAGATCTGCTAATAATTTTGTGCGTTAATGCTACAAATAAAAATCAAACATGCCCTGTTTCTGAGGTTAAGTTAAATTGGGAATAATTTCCCAAAAGCTACAATTGAAATTTAGCCCCAGAGGAAGTAATTGTCAAGTTATTTTATAGGCAGACAGGAAAATACCTGTTTTTATAACAAATAATGATACATTTCATCCGGAACGGAGCAACGCTAAAAAATAAATGAAAATGAAGCTAATGAAGTGTTAGAGCACTGAAACCAGCTGAGCAGCCGTTGTATACATTGTGTTGTACAGTCATAAACTGTACTGGTTATAACCTGATCTGGTACTGGGTATTAGATTTACTCATTGAGCGGCTGCCTGAGTTCGGCCATAAAAAGACATTAAAGATTAAAAGTGTTAGTCCGCGAAGAACGCAAAAGACGCGAAAAAAGCAAAAACAATAATAGGTTTGTAGACCGGGATAAGGCTTTGCTGTTCCCTGCGTTTTGATTGGCATTGCCTACAACGTGCCTTATGCAGGCACGTTTGAAAAAAAAACAGAAAAATAAAATGTTTGCTTTTTTCGCGTCTTTTGCGTTCTTCGCGGACTAATGTTTTAAAAATTTTTAAATGTCTGCTCAGTGTCGTTAACAGTCACCAGGTTCAGATGCTTTCAGTCAGACTTAACATTCAGAAACTCCATCATCGCATGCTGCGATTGTCCCAATTATTACCCACGCCATTACCCCAGGGACTAAAACTTGAGCCATTATTCCAGGGACTACTAAAGCTCGATCCATTGTTACCCCATGGAAAACTGAAACTCGAACCGCGATTACCCTCACGATTACCCTCACGATTACCCCAGGGAACGCTAAAACTTGAGTTATTGTTACCCAGGTTATTATTACCCCATGGAATACTGAAATTTGATCCGCGATTGCTCACGGGTCTGCTGCCACGAGAAGAGGCATTCTGAGCCTGTTCATAGCCTCCATAAGCCGGCGCCTGATAACGCTGCCCTGAATAATTCTGCACAGAATCATTCTGCCCCTGATTGGTGTTTAACTGATTATTGTAATAATTATCTGAAACGCTATTATTGCTGGGAAGATTAGCGCTGTGATGATTAGTACCGGGAAGGTTCTCTTTTAACTGACTGTAATGATTCATTTGCGCCTGTATTTGTTGGTCTATATCCGCAGGCGGAAAACCACCAAATCCCTGATCTCGATTCCAGTCAGCAAATGCCAGGTTGACATATAAGCCAGCTGTTAACAGGCATAACAGCAAAAAGGTTTTTTTGACGACGCTATTTATCATTTTTATTACCTCTTCAAAACCAAAGATTGAATCTAAACCCTAACACAGTTAATTGTTTTTTTCTGAGGCATGTATCGCGCATATCAAGCATCATGGTCAAAGCCAGTAAGTTAAGCTATTTCTACTGCCTAAGACACTTTGGAAACGGGGCTTTAGCCCCGTCACAGGCGGGACTAAAGTCCCACTTCCAAATTACTTTATGCTTAACATGCTGACATTGGCATCAGAGTATTTTAAAAATCATGCCAGACCCTCTCATTATTATGCCAAGGCATCTTTTATTTTTTCGGCTACCCGAAAAGCATTGGCATATATCGTCCAGGTATAGGGTACGCTGCCCCCGGTTGGCATAAAACTGCCATCGGTAACATAAAGATTTTCTACATCGTGCGCCCGACAATCGGCATTGAGCACAGACGTTTTCGGGTCAACGCCAAAACGGCAGCCACCCGCAACCAGATTGGGTGCAGGTGCGCCGCTGATGTTTGAACGAATATTTGTTGCACCCATTTGTTTGAGAACCTTGATGGAATGCTCATTGAGATAATGGCCAATTTTAAGATCATGCTCATGGTAGCCAATACGTACTTTTGCTACCGGTGAATTCCATTTATCTTTCACCTTTCTATCGAGACTGACAAAACAGTTATCCGTGGGCAACCAGTCGCAAAAAATTTCATAACGTAAGGTCTGGCTATCGGTAAAAACGGATTTAAGATTTTTTTGTAATGCCCTGCCCCAGACCAGATCATCACCATCCCACCTGGCACCGATTGCTTTGTTTATGGCGTTGGGATGACGTAACAAAAAATCCACGGTGCCACCTTTTAGCCATCCACCCATCTCCGGCTCGTTGATAAAGTACCAGTCCTGCAAACCTCGGTTAACAAACGGGCCTCGTATTTTCATGCTCTCGGACATCTGTCTGTCCATGTCGGCATATTCAAAGTCACCATTACCTGAGCCACCGGCAGAGAACAGTAAATTCTTGCCTACCTGACCACTGTTATTGGCCAGACCATCAGGATGTTTGACACCTGTTGATGCCAATAACAGACGGCTGGTTTCAATTGCCTGACAGGCAACAACAAATAATTTTGCCTTAATGCTTTGTTTATCGCCTTTCACATCATAATAATCGGCTGACACCACCTTACCTCTGGCATCGCTGCTTAATTTATATACCTTACACAACGGTTTGATTTCACAGTGTTTTGTGGCCACCGCCTGATCCAGCAAGGCTGCTCTGGAACTGCCCTTAGCACCGGATGAACAACCATAACTGCCGCAAAAACCGGAATATTCACAGCTTCTTCTATTGCCTTTATCAACGGACAGTATCGCCCTTGGTGTCGGCAGTGAGTGCAAATTAAGGCTGCGACAGGCTGTATCAATATGGCTGGATATTGGGTGCTCTGTTGTTGACGGATAAGGAAAATCTTTGCTGGAACGCGGCTCTGCAAAAGGGTGTTCAGTAACCAAACCGGAAATACCGACTTCGGTTTCCACCAGCGTGTAATACGGTTCCAGGTCGTCATAACTGATCGGCCAGTCAACAACATTGGCACCTTCAATTGCACCAAACTCGGAGCGCAAACGAAAGTCTTCCGGTTTAAGCCGATAGAAAAAACCGCTCATCAGATTTGAAGAACCACCGACACAGTTGCCATTCCAGAAATCCCAACCGGAATCGGCGGTGGCTTCACCCACCCAGTTACCATCACTATCGGTGTCTTCAATAACGTGCTGTTCTTCAGAAAGTTTTGGCGTATAAACACTGCGTCGGCAACAGGCAAGCTCGTCTTTATAAAAATCGCTGTCACTAAACCAGGGGCCTTTCTCCAGCACCACAACCGAGTAACCTGCTCTAGCCAGGGTCAATGCTACCGGACCACCACCTGCGCCACTGCCGATAATACACACATCGTACTCTTTACTCATGTTTGCTTTACCATGATATGACGCCTTTGTAACAGTTTATCCCAGGTTTTATCTGCAGAGGGTGTCGGGTATCCGGGCTGATGTTGCAGCCATTTCCAGCCCGCTTCGTTTTTGTTACCACCATAAACCGGATCGGCCAGTAAGGCTTCAAGGGTATAAGTAAGCAACATGGAAACCCAGTTACGCCCTGCCCGGCTTTTTACAATTCGCTGAATAATCTCATCCTGCTGTATGTTTGATAATTGCACAAAGGCTTTTTTATGATGTTCCTGAGTTAAACCATTGAGCCAGCCAACTCCGCGAAAAATAAAAGCTTTGTCTTCACCATCAGCATTTGGGTTTTCTATAGCATTATGCAGATAAATAGTGGCGCCAATATCCTTTGCACCGGGAATATTTTCAGCTGCTGGAAACAGCACTTCCTGCACTGCTGCGAGGGTTCGCCATGTTGCCTCCTGTTGCCAGCTTGTTGCCGTTTTTGTACTTTCTGATAAACGTAATTCAGCCAGGGCAGTGGCGGGATAAGTCAGAGCCAGAGAGCCCAACATAGCTGCCCGAGTCATAAACTCGCGCCGACTGATGTCTATTTTTTTATGCTTTGCCGGATTATTCATCGCTCTGCCAGTGATCAAAAAAAGCCATAAAACGTGCCACAGAATATTTTTTGTTTTCTCGAAAATTAGCCGTGTCCTGCGAGTACAGAATATTACCACTGCTATCGGTAACGTACATATGTGGATAACCGTTAGCTGGCGGGAAAGCAGCCAAAAATTCAGCATTATCATTTTCGTCACTGATACTCACCTTAAGCACTACAAAAGTTTGATGCAGGCGAGATTCCAGCTCAGGGTGTTTCTTGATGAATTGATTCAGAGCATAACACCAGCTACACCAGTTACCGCCAACTTCAATCAGTACTTTCCTGTTGGTTTGGGCTGCCAGTTTTAAAGCGGCTCTGCCATCGGCATTTGGATTACGACTGGCATCATATATCTGACTATACATGGGTCGTTCAGCAGGAGTCTCTGCGACTGGTTGTGATGCATGCAGGTTAAATGCAGCAGACTGCAACAAAAGAAAAACAAAAATATGTGGCATAAGAGCTTTTATGGTTATTGTAATAATGAATAGAGATTAAACCAGCCCGTATTAGTTCCCGTTGAATTTCAGTTGATCCTGGAAAAAGCCGTAGAAAGTGTGTTTAAAGAAACGTGACCCATATAAGGGTAGCTAAGCTGGCTATGGCAACTAGCACCATTATTACCGCAACACAGTTCGTACATAAGGATCTAAATTTATAGTTTTTGGTGTTCATTTTTTAATCTCTGTTTTTATACATTCAGGGAACCTCAAATTAATTCTGCAAGATACGATTTTATAAATTAATAAGAGTCTCCCTGATGTCGTCCCGAATTTTTAATCAAGTTTTGTCAAAAAAGGCTATTTTTTCTGTGCAGGTGCCTTCAAGGTCGATCCTGCTATTTTCTTGCAGGTGCCTTCAGGCACATAAATCCACTCCTTCGAATCATTGTCTTTTGCAGCCTGCCCCGAACAATTGTGGGCACTGGTGCCACAGTCATTCATCCCTGCCTTAACGATACCTGCACATTTCTCAAAACCCGGTTTACCAGCAAATGCACCTGTTGATGCCATAATAATTACACTGGACAGCACAGCCATCATAAATACTTTATTTTTTTTCATGATTTTTTCCTCAATTAATAATACGCATTAGTTATAGACCAGGCACTCAAACAGCCCCATCTGATAGTATGACCTGATGACCTGTGATTTTCATACACCCATGATAAAAAATATTCACCTTTTAATGTAAGTAAATCAGACATCAGCAGGTCTATTATTACTATATGACAAAACAACAAACACAGTTTGAAGCGCTGGTTAACGCTCACAGCACCGAGCTCTTCCGTTATGCCTATGCAATGTGCCGCAACCGACACCAGGCCGAAGATCTGGTGCAGGAAACCTACCTTCGTGCATGGCGGGCAAAGGATTCACTACGTGACTATCGTGCCGTACGCAGCTGGTTATATACCATCCTCAGACGGGAATTTTTTCGCCTTGGACAGCGCACCAGACCCGAGACAAGAGACCCTGCTGAATTGCAGGCAGTGGCAGCGGTTGATTACGACACCAGTACAGAGGCCTTTGCCGTCCGGCGTGCCATTGATACGCTGACAAAGGAAGATAAGGAATCGTTATTATTACAGGTTATCGGTGGTTTCAGTTGCAGTGAAATTGCAGCATTAATGGAGTCAACACCCAATGCCACCATGACGCGTCTTTCGCGTGTACGCAGGAAACTACGCGATTTGCTATCAGGCAATGAGACAACACACAAACAACAAGGCAAACCATCATGAATTGTTTCGAGTTCAGACATCAACTTTTAACTGAGCCTCGGTGTAATGACTCCGATTTTCATCAACACCGTGACACATGTTCTGCCTGTGCCCGCGAAGCTACCTGTGCATTTCAGTTTGAGGACACACTGCTTGCATCTTTTTCAGTGACACCGCCCGATGGCCTTAAGGCGCGTATCATTCTGGCGCAAACACTGCTCAATGATGAAGAAAATCGGGATAAAAAAAACCGAGGCAGATTCCAGCCGCAATGGCTGGCGGCGGCAATGGTGCTGCTGGTTATTGGTCTGACCGGGTGGCTGGGTGTTCAATGGACAAATCAGCCTGACCGGTTTTCGAGCCTGCAAACAGCGGTACTCAACCATATTACCGATGAACTTTATCACCTGCATGAAGATAATAATGTGCAGACGGCTGATATAAGCCGTACACTGACACCGTTTGGTATGTGGCTGGATGGAGATTTCGGGCGGGTCAACTACCTCGGGCGCTGCAATATCAGAAAACATTCGGGCGTTCATCTTGTTGTTCCCGGTGACAAGGGCTCGGTAACCATTCTGCTAATGCCGGGTGAATTTATCAGTGCAGTAATGGATGTCAGCTCCACCCGCTTCACCGGCCGCATTCTGCCAACCAGCTACGGCAGCATTGCTGTTGTTGGTGAACACGGTGAAATGCTTGATAATATTGCTGATGATTTTATCAAAAATATCCGCTGGGCAAGCCAAACCGGTTAGCTCTTTACACCACCTAACTGATCAACAATTTTATCGGCCACGCGAAAGGCATTGGCGTAAATTGTCCAGGTAAAAGGCGCGCTGCCAGCATTTGGCATAAAACTGCCGTCACTGACATAAAGGTTTTCTACATCATGTGCCCGGCAGTTTGCATCCAGCACGGAAGTCGCGGGATCATTGCCAAAGCGGCAGCTACCCGCAACCAGATTCGTTGGCGGTTTACCAACCGCAAAGGAAACCACACCTTCTGCGCCCATTTCTCTGAGCACATCGGCACCTTTGGAAGCAAGATACCAACCGACCTGCAAGTTGCGCACATGAAAACCGGTGCGCACCCGGGCAACCGGCAGCCCCCATTTATCTTTGAGCTGCGGATCGAGGCGGATAAAACAATCGTCCACTGGCAACCAGTCACAGAACGCTTCCAGTTTCACAAATAGACCATCACCAAAATGGGATTCCAGGCGACGCTTTAATGGCTTGCCCCAGACCAGTTTGCCGCGACCGCGTATCTGACGCGCAGCTCTGGGTACAGGGTTGGGGTGGATATGAACGAAATCGATGGTGCCGCCTTTTTGTCTGGGACCAAACGTCTTGTCATCAATGATATACCAGTCCTGCAAAGCGCGATTAATGAAGGGACCGACATCATGCGCCTCGGCTTCACGCTCTTTAAATAAAGCATACGGCATCATACCGGAACCGGAACCGCCACCGGCAAATAGCAGGTTCTTACCCACCAGATTATTGGCATTTGCCAGCCCGTTTTTATGTTTTGGCCCCGTTGAATTAAGCAACAAACGGGCACTCTCGATGGCCTGACAGGCAACAACATAGATATTTGCATCAACACGCTGTTTTGTGCCGTTTTTATCTATATATTCAACCGCTTCGACTTTGCCTTTCTGGTTGCTAAGCAGACGAGTGACCATCGCATGTGGTCGAATCTGACAACGCCCGGTGGCGACTGCACGATTTAACAGCGCTGCACGTGAACTGCCCTTGGCACCGGTTGAGCAGCCATACGAGCCACAATAACCACTGTAACTGCAAGCACCACGATTCTGCGCGGGCTGCGAAAGAATGGCACGCGGCGTTGGAAACGGAGACATTCCCAGTTTTTTACAGGCCTGGTCAATGTGTTCTGCAATCGGGTGCTCGCGTAATGGCGGGTAGGGAAAATCACGGCTACTGCGTGGTTCGGCATGGGGATGCTCAAGCACCCGCCCGGAAATGCCAACCACCCGTTCGACCTTATCGTAATAAGGTTCAAGTTCATCATAATCAATCGGCCAGTCCACCATGTTGGCACCTTCAATCGGGCCAAAGGTGGACAGCAGTTTGAAGTCGATGGGTTTGAGCCGATGAAAATAACCACTCATAAAATTCGATGAGCCACCCACACAATTACCATTCCAGAAATTCAGGCTGGAACGGTATGTCGGTGTGCTGTGCCAGTTACCATCGTCATCTTCCTGCTCAGCCACCTGCGGTTCTTTTCGCATATCGCTGGTATAAACCTTGCGCAGACAGCAGGCCAGTTCGTCCTTGTAAAAATCATCATCGCTATACCACGGGCCTTTTTCCAGCACCACTACCGAATAACCGGCTTCGGCCAGCGTCAGTGCAATCGGCCCCGCTCCGGCACCACTGCCGATAATACAGACATCATAATCAACACTCATAACAGAAAATACCGTTTATTGGCGGGCGGCCTTGGAAAACCAGGCCGATGATCCAGCCATTTCCAGCCTGTTGCATTTAGATTGCCACCATAAACCGGATCGGTTAACAGGGCTTCAAAAATGTAACCCAGTATTTCAGTAATCCATTTTCTGCCAACACTGCTTAATTCAAATGCCCGCAGGCTGGCTTCTTTTTTCTCCTGGGTAAGTCGGTCAAACGGTTTGCCGAATTTGCTCTGGCTAAACGCCTGAAATTTTGCAGTACCGTCGATAATAAACTGCCTGCCAGCAAGCTCGAGTGTCTGGTCTGAAAGCACAAAATGCAGATAGTGGGTCGCATGGATATCAGCCGCGCCGGGGGCGGCATCTTCTACCGGAAACAGGTGTTCCTGCACGGCGGCTATGGTCTGCCATTGCAAACTGTCAAGACCGCCGTCTTTTGGTAAACCTTCAAGCTGAGCAGGCGACATCGCGGCTAAACAGCTGGCCCAGGAGGATGCGATAACCACACCCAGACCCGCGCTATGCAACAGGAATGATCTTCTTTTCAAAAGTAAATCCGAGGGTTGGTAAAATGACTATTTTTTGGCAAGCTTATGCGCCTCTACCGTTGGCTCGGCGGCAACTGCCTGTAAAAACCATACCATCCATTGTGGTTTGATGTAACCCCGCTTACGAATAATTTCTGTGCCCTGACTATTAAAAATCAGAGTTGCTGGCATGCCTGCTTTTTCATAGCGTTTTGCCAGCTCCGGGTTGTCTTTTTCATCGACCCGCACCGTTATATAATCCTGTTTGAGCAATGCCAGAACGCGAGGATCACGATAGGTGGTGGCATCCATCTTATGGCAAAACTCACACCATTGGGCAGTCAGGGAAAGTAATACCAGTTTATTTTCTTTTTTTGCCTGCTCAAATATAGAGTCTGACCAGCTTTGCCATTTGACACTCTGAATCTGACTCGGCTGAGCCTGTTCCGACCTGTCTATTGCCCAGACACTGCTGGCAAAAAGCAGCAACATAAACGATGGGAATAATAATTTATACATACTGATACAGACCGGCTATGTATTGTGATACTTACAAACAATTTCTGCAAAAAGAGCTGAATTCAGTTTTGTGTTGCGTTCATTTGCAGAAGAAGTAAAATAGCGATAATTCACCCTGCCCCCCCCATTTCAATCAAAGTGACAAACAATAATACTGGAGCGACTGGTAATTTTCAGTATCAAAACGGAAGAAATCAATGACCCAATCAGCAAACATCGCAGCAAACATCGCAGCAAACACCACAGCAAACATCGGCATTGTCACCGTCTCTGACCGTGCTAGCCGCGGTGAATATGAAGACCTCGGTGGCCCTGCTATTGAACAGTGGTTAACAGACGCTCTGTCCAGCCCGTGGCAGGCAATAAAACAAATTGTGCCCGATGAACAAGATCAAATTGAAGCGGTATTGCGTGAGTTATGCGACAACCAGGTCTGTCACCTGGTAGTAACAACTGGCGGCACCGGTCCTGCCAGGCGGGACATTACACCCGAGGCAACGGTAGCCGTCTGCGATAAAATCATGGATGGTTTTGGCGAACTGATGCGCAGCGTTTCACTACAATATGTGCCCACAGCCATACTGTCTCGTCAGCTTGCGGGTATCCGTGGAAAATCATTAATAATCAATCTGCCCGGCAAACCGAGCGCCATTGCTGATTGCCTGGAGGCGGTTTTTCCTGCGGTGCCTTATTGTGTTGATTTAATTGGTGGCCCGTTTCTGGAAACCCATGAAAGTTTCGTAAAAACATTTCGACCAAAGAAAAAATAAGTACCGGACTCAATGCTAGTAAGTTAAGCAATAACGCCCGTCATTCCGGCATGTTCTTTTCATCGTTCCCACGCAGAGCGTGGGAACGATGAACAATTAACAATTAACCATTGCTTCACCCGCCTGTCATCGACATCAGCCGAACCACCTGACCCGGTTTCTCGTTAAACTCATGTTGTTCAGGTTTCAGTGCCAGTGCTTCGATGATTGCGGCTTTAACCCATCTTTCGATTTTCTCGGCTCAAAAACTCCCAAATCATTGATTTTACC
>CAYQXD010000076.1:0-14604 GCA_964421315.1 uncultured Thiotrichaceae bacterium
TTGGCCTCAAATTGCCAATATATTCGCTGGTTTGTGGGGTTTTGCAAGAGACTCAGTATTTAACTATTTATTAAAGTGTAAGGAATATCGTGAGGAGTACATCACTAGATTCAATGGCTAAATTACCTGTTAACAGCGGGCAAGAAATTAAGTTGTCAAAATTAAGTTGTCACTTGACAACCGGCATTCCTTTAGCTATATTCAGGAATAATTAACGGAGAGCGTCTTAAGCTGTGAGGAAAAAGCATGCAAAAAAGGAAGTTGAAGAAGCTCTTCAATATGCAGAAGAACATGGGTGGCGAGTTGATGTTGGTGGAAGTCATGCCTGGGGAAAATTTATTGCCCACAAAATGATAAAAGCTGTCGTTGTGGAGAGTTCTGCATATCAAGTATATGGAGTACACCGAAAAATGCAGTGAATCATGCGAAACAAATAAAGCGCGTTGTTGATAATTGCACTTCCTTAGACAATATTGAGACCGAGGAGTAATACCTAAATCCTGCAAGTGCTTGCACACATATAGCGCAAGCTCTTGATTCGTATAGCAAATTTTAATTCTTCGGGAATATCAATAAGTATTCCACTCGAATTAAAATTGCTCTACAAATCAATATCTTACACTCTATATGCACAATCACTTGCAGGATTTAGGTAATAATGAAAGAATTTGAATTTACATTAAAATTTAATCTTTCTGGTTCATCAATAGAGCCAGATGCTTTTATTGAACGCCTGGAAAAAGAAGATTGTAATGATGCTTTAATTGGTGTGGGTCAAAAAAAACGTATTGCTCTGCAATTCAATCGTGAAGCCGAAACCGCATTAGAGGCAGTTATCAGTGCTATTAAAGATGTAGAGAGAGCGATTCCTGATGCAAAACTTATTGAAGCAACACCTGATATTGTTGGCTTGTCAGATATTGCACAAATGCTAAATTTTTCTCGTCAAAATATGAGAAAACTCATGTTAAACAATATCACTTCTTTTCCAGTGCCAATACACGAAGGAAAGGTTTCTCTTTGGCATTTATCAAATGTTCTTGCATGGTTTAAAAAAGAAAAGAATCATGCGATTGATGAACAACTTATGGATGTTGCAAAAGCAAACATGCAGCTAAATTTTGTTAAAGAGGCATCAAATTTAGAGCCTGCGCTTCGCTCTATAATAATCACAGCTCACAAAAAGAGTATATCAAGTGACTATCGTGGTAATCTCTTATTGAGTGACTGGTTTTAAACGTGGAAACTACCACGTTTAAATCACAAGACGAATAATCTCACCATTAAACTCAATCACATCACCAGCCACCATCTTTTTTCGTTTGCGTGTTTCAACTTCACCATTAACCACTACATCACCGGATTCAATGGCTAACTTTGCCACGCCGCCACTGTGTACCAGCCCTTCAAATTTTAGAATTTTATGCAGTTCAACTGGCTGTTTTTTTAAAATAACGTCACGCATGGTTATACCTCTGCTTCTGCTTCTGCTGCTGCTGCTGCTTCTTCTTCCTGTTGTAATTGCCATAAGTGTGCATACAAGCCATCTATTTCCAGTAACTGTTGATGTGACCCCTGCTCTACCACCTTACCTTTATCCAGCACGATGATATTATCGGCATCAATAATGGTTGAAAGGCGGTGTGCAATAACCAGCGTGGTGTGCTTTTCTGCCACTTGTTTTAGTGACTCTAAAATTAATTGTTCTGAATGCGAATCCAGTGATGATGTCGCTTCATCAAAAACCAGTATGCGAGGGTTTTTAAGAATCACGCGGGCGATGGCGATGCGTTGTTTTTCCCCGCCCGAGAGTTTTAAGCCACGCTCACCCACAACGGTTTGATAACCTTCTGGCAGGCTGTCGATAAAGTCGTGGATATTGGCATGTTTCGCTGCCTGTTGTATTTCTTCATCGCTGGCATCGAGTTTTGCATAACGGATATTGTGGTCAATCGTATAGTTAAACAACACGGTATCCTGCGGTACAATGCCCACATTGTCGCGCAGGCTGGTTTGAGTAACACTGTTAATATTCTGCCCGTCAATTGAAATACAACCTGAATCAACATCATAAAAACGAAACAACAAACGAGCCAGTGTTGACTTGCCGGCACCGGACGGTCCCACCACTGCTACCTTGTGTCCATGCGGAATGTCAAAGCTGACCTTGTCCAATATTTTTCTGTCACTGGTGTAATCAAAACTGACATCATCAAAACGAATGACGGCATCACTTACTTTTAACGCTTTCGCCTTTTTTATATCTTTAACTTCCTGCTTAGTATCAAGCAATTGAAGCATCATATCCATGTCGGCAAGTGAATATTTTAATGAACGATAAATAATGCCGAGAACACCTAATGGAATAAATAATTGCAACATCATGACATTAACCAGTACAAGGTCACCTATGGTCATGCTGCCATCAACCACACCCTGTGCGGCAAAAACCATCATTAGTGTTACCCCGATAGTAATGATTATGCCCTGACCAAAATTAAGCAGTGACATCGAAGCCTGGCTTTTTACCGCTGCGCTTTCCCATTTATTCAGAGTATTATCGTATTGATTCAACTCATACGCTTCATTAGCAAAATATTTAACGGTTTCATAATTCAGCATACCGTCTACTGCATAGGTATTGGCCTGTGATTCATGTTTATTCATTTCATGGCGATAGTGCATACGCCAGTTAGACATTAGAAAAGTAAAGACAATGTAAAATACCACGGTTGTAAAAGTAATAAACGCAAAGTGAGGCTGGTATTTTCCCAGTAAAATAAAAGCAACAAAAATAAACTCTGCAGCAGTAGGAAATATATTAAATACCAGATAATTTAATATTGAACTTAAACTATTGGTGCCACGTTCAAGATCGCGTGTTATGCCACCGGTTTTTCTATCCAGATGATAAGACAATGAAAGCGAATATAAATGATTGAGTACACGTAAAGAGATACTGCGCATTGCGTGATAACGCACCCTGGCGAAAATCACATCACGTAATTCATTAAACAAACTTGCCATTAAACGCAAGACACCATATGCCAGTAAAAATAGTAGCGGCAGTGTCAACATTGCCTTTTCCGGGCTATCTACCGTCAGTAACTGATTACTGTCTAGCGCATCAACAATTTCCTTTAACAGCAGTGGCATGCCTACAATAGCGACTTTGGATAAAATCAAACAGGATAAAGCTAAAATTACGCGGCCTTTAAAATCCCAGACATAGGGAAGCAATCGTTTTATATTCTGAAAATCTTTACCATCGCTATGTGGGTCTGCAGTGGGTCTGTCTATCATCATTATGTTATATCTTGTTAGTTTCTGGAGATCTTGCACTACCGCTGTATAAGATTTCTTCCGCTGGTCGAGATGACAGGCTTCGGAGAGCTTGATGGCAAAATCAATTTTTTCACAATTTATTAAGTAGTTACGCTTTTTAAGCAATTAATGTAAAGTTCAGAACATGATTATATCGAAAAAACAACGTCCTATTTCGTGGTTATGCACTTATTATACGAATTCAGTGGGTGCTTTTTTCTGCCTGATTTTTAGCTTAATGTTGTCATCCTGCAACAATTCAGGTGAAGCCCAGGTCAGCGCCCCTCGCACACAACAAGCGTTACACCGCGTTGAAGTCATTACTGTTGAAAACAAAGCTGTTTCTTTGACCCAGATCATTTCTGGCACACTGATCGCGGTCACAAAAATACGCTTATATAATGAAGAAAGTAGTCGCATCACCAAATTACCCTACCATGAAGGCGATACTGTAAAAAAAGGCACACTACTGGTACAACTGGATAACGCACTATTAAAAACCGATGTTGCCAAAGCTAAAGCCACTAAACAGCAGGCAAAGCTGGATCTTTCACGGCTGAAAAAATTACTTCAAAAAAACCTCACTACCGAAGATGAACTTGCCCAGGCCGCCACTGAGCTTGATTTAGCGATTGCTGAAGAAAAACGCCAACTCACTCGCCTGCAACGTACCAGTATCAAAGCACCAATTGATGGGCTTATCACCAAACGGCTGTATGAACCCGGCGATATGCTTGCACCGCAATCACACATTCATACTATTATTGACCCTGGCAAATTACGCCTTAAAGCCAGTCTCGCTGAACGCTGGTTACCGCTAGTTAGAAAAGGCCAGCAAGTGACACTGCATATTGATGCCCTGGGTAATACAGGCTTTGACGCAAAAGTGGTACGCATTCACCCGACAATTAATGCCCGTACCCATAAAGGCATTATTGAAATTCTGCTTAGTCCTGTACCAAAAGGCGCTACTGTTGGCCAGTTTAGCCGCGCCAACATTGAGCTTAGCGCAACAAACCGCCTGATTATTCCAGTACACACCATACACTATGAACCCGAAGGGGCTTATGTGTTTCGGGTGATTGAAGATGAAAAAGGTAACGCGGTTGCTGAAAAAGTTTATTTTGAACAGGGGCAACAATTTATTTCAGTGGCAGAAATATTATCCGGGCTTAATCCTGGCGACCGGATTGTTAGCCGTGGATTTTTAGGTTTACGTACCGGGAAAAAAATTGAAGTTGCTAATTAATTCGTAACTATTCAGCGAGTTTTAAGTTTTGTGATTTTTTAAAAATATTTCACCACGAAGTACACTAAGTTCACGAAGAAAAAATAATACCTAAATCCTGCAAGTGATTGTGCATATAGAGTGTAAGATATTGATTTGTAAAGCAATTTTAATTCGAGTGGAATACTTATTGATATTCCCGAAGAATTAAAATTTGCTATACGACTAAATCGTTTGGAACGATTTGAACCTAGCCCCGAAGGGGTGAGTATCACGGATGATACGAATAATCAAGAGCTTGCGCTATATGTGTGCAAGCACTTGCAGGATTTAGGTAATAGTTAAATTAAACAAGACAGATGGGTGTATTGTACCCAATATACTTTGAAAAACTTCGTGATCTTTGTGTGCTTTGTGGTAAATCTGTTCTTTTTTGATGGCGCTGAGTTACATTAATTCTATATAAGAGTCACAAAAACTAATGAAACAACGCTTTCGCACTGGCGGTCTTGCTGCCTGGTCTATTCATCACCCTGTTGGCGTTGTCATGCTGACGTTGACGGTGATTATTTTTGGCCTGTTTTCTTTTAAACAGCTAGGCATTAATTTATTACCACACATCATTGCACCCGATGTACTGGTTCGCATTATTGATCCGGGCGTACCTGCCAGCATTATGGAAGACCGTGTTACCCGCCAGTTGGAAGAACAACTTGCGATTACCGAAGACGCCATTGCCATCAACTCACAAACCAGCGAAGGCCGTAGCGCAGTTGATTTAAGTTTTCCCTATGGCACGGATATTAATAACGCCTTGCGTGATGCTAGTATCCGTCTTGATCGTGCTAAACGCTTTTTGCCGGAAAATGACGAAGCACCGGTTATTTATAAACGCGATCCGGCACAAATACCGGTGATGGAACTCATTATCAGTTCTAACACCCTCACTTCTGTAGAACTGCGCAGTTGGGCCGACTATACTTTTTCAAAGTGGTTTTTAAATTTGCCAGGTGTTGCTTCTGTAGAAGTTGGTGGTGGACTGCAACGCGAAATTCAAATCATTCCTGATCAGGAAAAGCTGGCCAATGTCGGGCTTTCACTGCAGGACTTTGCACAACAAATAAGACAACAAAATATAGACTCACCCGGCGGCAGAATGATTGCTACGCGCCAGGAAATTACCACCCGCGCTGAGGGACGTTTTCAATCTCTTGAAGAACTAAAACAGTTGCCGCTGCAGATAACAAAAACAATTGATAGCAATAACAGCGGCGAACGAAGCGGCGACAACATCACAGTTGATTCCAGTATCCGGGTACACGATGTAGCCCGGGTAATTGATAAACATAAAGATGAACGTCTGCGTATCCGATTAAACAAAATTCCCGGCATTAAACTTTCGATTCAAAAACACCCGCATGCCAATACCGTTGCCGTGGCCAATGAAGTTAAACATCGAATAAAAAATCTGCAGGCACAAAATGCCATTCCTGAAGGTGTTACGCTTGCCATTGTTGCCGATCAATCGATTTTTGTCAGACACGCAATTAACAATGCCGCACTGGCAGCCGGTAGTGGCGCACTGCTGGCAATGACTGTTATCTATCTGTTTCTGGGTAGTCTGTTGCGTACATTGATTATTGGCACCGCTATTCCTATTGGTATACTGGTCACGTTTATCATCCTGCAGTCACTGGGGCTGACGCTAAACATTATGACACTGGGTGGACTGGCACTGGGCATGGGGCTGTTAATTGATAGCACCATTGTCATGCTGGAAAATATCACTCGCCACCAGGCAGTCGGCAACACCTCGAATGAAGATGCAATTAACGCTGCCATTGAAGTAAACAGCCCGATTGTAGCCTCAACCAGCACCAATCTGGGCGCTTTATTCCCCTTTTTATTCATTGGCGGCATGGCCGGTATGTTATTTCAGGAGCTGATTATCACCATCACCTCTGCCATGCTGGCATCCTTAGTGGTGGCCATTACCCTGGTTCCTGCATTAGGTGCTAAAGTTAAATACCAAAGAAGAGAAGCAAATTTAATCAATAAGTTAGTTGCCTATATTAAAGTAAAATATCATAACAATGCTGATTTGTTTTTGAACAATCCTTTCAAAACCTTCACCATTTTTTGTTTGTTATTCGTGCTCGCACTGTATCAGATTAACAGCACCAAACGCATTGATTTACCGCGCGTTGATGAAGGCAAAATCTTAATGTCGATTACCGGTGACCCCGGTATGCAACTTGATGAAATGGACAGCACCGTCGACAAAATAGAGGATTTACTGTTACAACATAAAGAAGTCCTTACCGTGTTCACTACAGCAGGCGGTTTTGTTTTCGGCCGCTCAGAATATGAAAACAGTAATTACAGTTCTCTCAAGGTGCAATTAGTACCTTCCGATCAGCGTTTGATGAGCAGTGACCTATGGGTCAATCAAATCAGAAAAGAAATTAATTCATTAAAACTGACCGGGTTTAAAGTTAGACTACGTGTAGCCGGAGTTCGAGGGTTGCATCTGACACGAGGCAGTGACGATATCAGTATACATATTCGCGGTGATAACCTTGATATTTTACGAGAGCTAGGCGCACAGGCGGTTAGTCTGCTTGAATCAGTAACAGGCTTAAGCAACCTCACTCATTCCTATGAAGAAGTAAAAGAAGAGCTCAACATACGCATCGACCGGCAACGTGCCGCAGCCTTTGGTATTGACGCATCGGTCATCGGTCAGGCATTAAAAATTGCACTTGATGGCGAAATCATCAGCAATTACATTGAAGGTGATAAAGATTTTGATATCCGTATGCGCCTGCCACGAGCCGATAGTTACAACCCGAACGTGTTGCAGAACCTGATGGTCGATTATATGGTCGATAATACGACTGATAATAAAAGCGGCGGCGGCAACGCCATCCGACTGGGTGATGTTGCCCACGTTAGCCGAGCACCAACGGCCAGTCGCATTATCAGAAGCCAGCAACAACGCATTGTTGAAATTTCTGCCTCTTATGATGTTGATGCCAATCAAAGCGAAGTGCTGGCGGCTGTTTTAGCAAAACTCAACGAACTTGATCTGCCTGACGGTTATATTTTGTATGATAACGACACTAACAAAACTCTGGAAGAAGGACAGCAAGCCGGATTAATTGTTTTATTTCTCGCCATATTTCTGGTTTTTGTGGTGATGGCAGTGCAATACGAATCCTTAGCAAATCCTTTAATTATCATGTTAAGCATCCCCTTTGCTGCCACCGGTGTTGCCATCGGTTTATTTATTAATACTGACATGAGCATCTCAATGACCGTCTGGCTGGGTTTGATTATGCTCACTGGCATTGTGGTTAACAATGCTATTGTGCTGGTTGAGCAAATTGAGCTGGAACGGCTAAAGCTGGAACCATCAAAAACAGGGGAAGATGAAAAATCCAGCCTGCTCAATGAAGCCATTAAAAATGCCGCCGCCTTGCGCTTGCGCCCTATTTTAATGACCACACTGACCACCGTATTTGGCATGATGCCGCTGGCCATTGGCCTGGGCGAAGGTTCTGAAATGCTACAACCACTGGCGTTTGTGGTGGTCTGGGGGCTTAGCTTCTCACTTCTGGTCAGTCTGATTCTTGTACCCAGTCTGTATGCACTTTTTCACCGGAAGTTTGTAAGCTGACTCAGACCTTTGAGGCGAATTGCTCGACATGGTAAAAACGCCAATAATGGACATAAGAAGAAACTTTTTTTCCACAGATGAACACAGATGTTTTTAGCTTTCGCCTACGGCGAAGCTAATAATAAATGTTTTTATCTGCGTTTATCTGCGTTCATCTGTGGATAAATATTGTTTTGCTTTATTCGTCCGCTATGTGTCAACAAAGGACGGGCACTGTTCAAAAACTCAATTATCTTTTTTTCACTCCAGGAATACAGTGATGCTGGCGTTGCACCAGACATAAAACCAACATGACCACCACGCACGGTTAATAAAAAGTCAATAGACCGGCTTAGTTCTGCCCTGCCCGGCACCGTATCACTAAACATAAAGGGATCATCTAAGGAATGAATAATGCGTGTTGGTGTTTTTATATGCTTCAGGAACTGTCGACTACTGCATTGATCATAATAATCCTGCGCACCGTCAAACCCATGCAATGGCGCGGTGACTTTATCATCGTAATCCCAGAAACTTTTTAGCTGATTAACATCAACATTTAACGGTAAGGTGATGGTTTTAAATTTTTCATTATAGGTTTTTTTTAACGATGCCAGTAAATGCTCACGGTATATTTTCGATAAACCTGTCTGCAAGCGTTTAGCGGCATCATGCAACTTAAAAGGAACCGACACCGCAATCGCTTTCTGTAACGGATTATTATGACTTGTTTCACCCAGCCATTTTAGTAGAACATTGCCGCCTAAAGAGTAGCCTATTGCTGCATAGGGATAGTCTCCTGTTTTCTCACGTATATGTTCGACAACATAAGCTAAATCTCCTGTCTCACCCGAATGATAGGCTCTTGCCAGCCGGTTGATACGACCACTACAACCTCGAAAGTGCATAAAAACCGGTTTATAACCTGATTGCTCCAGTTGATACATAATGCCGTTAGCATAATGTGAGTTAATTGAACCTTCTAAACCATGTAACACCAGAACGATTTTATCTGAGTGGCTTTTACTCCAGCATAAGTCGATAAAATCACCATCTTCAAGTTCTAGCTGTTCGTTTTCCAAATCAAGCTTATGTCGTTTTTTGAAAAATACAGGCCACAGGGTTTGTAAGTGTGGTGAACATAACCACCATGCGGGTTTGAAGTTAGATGATGCCACTGGTAGTTTTAACAGGTCAATCAAATGAAGTCGATTGAATTTGTTGGACGAGCATAGCGATAGCAGGGTCACTGGAAACAGCATTGCCAAGTAATAAATCAAGCAGGGTTTGATCGGGGTAGGAAAGCAATAATTCAAATATTTGCTTTTGCTGCGTTGACAAAACATTCAACTTTTTATCAACAAAATTATTCAGTAACAAATCAAGCTCCAGCATGCCACGGCGGCATTGCCAGCGATAGTTTATATTATCATATGTTTCATTACTCATTACGACAATGACCCAGGGCTATCCTTGTCATCTCGACCAAAGGGAGAGATCTTATACATTGGTGGGACAAGATCTCTCCCTTTGGTCGAGATGACAACTGGTCTTTTTGGCACTCACTATCCATCATAAAGAGCGTGCAACCATTTTTGCTTTTATTCGCCCTATCGCTTTTGTAGGATTTAATCCCTTCGGACAAACATGCACGCAATTCATGATGGTATGGCAGCGAAATAATTTAAATGGGCCTTCAAGTTCTTCAAGGCGTTTTTCAAATGCCTGGTCTCGACTGTCCTCAATAAAACGCGATGCCTGTAATAACGCAGCGGGTCCCAGAAATTTATCCGGGTTCCACCAGAACGATGGACAGGCAGTTGAACAGCAGGCACATAAAACACACTCGTATAACCCATCCAGTTGTTCACGTTGCTGCGGCGTCTGCAACAGCTCGACTTCAGGCATGGGATCATTCACGATCAAATACGGTTTAACTGCACGATATTGTTTATAAAACTGATCCATGTCGATAATTAAGTCTCGAATTACCGGCAACCCGGGCAGGGGGTTTATCTCAATGGGTTGCTTTAGATTATCTAGCGAAGTAATGCATGCCAGTCCGTTAGTGCCATTAATATTCATGCCATCCGAACCACAGACCCCTTCACCACAGGATCGGCGAAAACTTAATGTTTCATCCTGCTCATCCTTTATGCGTAACAATGCCGCCAGTAACATAGTGCCAGGCTCGATGTTTTTAAGCTCATAGTCCTGAACATAGGGCCTGGTATCATTTTCCGGGTTATAACGGTATATTTTAAATTTCATAACAAACCTAGTAAAGCAATGGTTAATGGTTAATTATTAATGAAAGTCAAAGTCAAAATCAAAAACATGAACCAGTCAACGCTGATTTTCATTAATAATTAACCATTAACCATTAACAATTATTTAATAAACCCGTGGTTTCGGTGGAAAACTATCCACCGACATCGGTTTGGTTCTTACCGGCTTGTAGTCCAGCCCATTTTCAAAGGAATACAAGCTATGCCGCATCCATGATTTATCATCACGCTCGGTAAAGTCCGTGCGTGAGTGCGCCCCCCTGCTCTCTTCTCTGGCATAGGCTGAATGTATTGTAGCCAGCGCACAGGCCATTAAATTTTCCAGCTCAAATGCCTCAACTTTTGCTGTATTAAAGGTATAACTCTGGTCGTCGATTTTTACCTTCTTCAAACGTTCAACAAGTTGTTCTACTTTTTTTACGCCCTGTTGCAGAATTTCTTTATTTCTAAACACACTGCAATGGTCTTCCATTGTCTGTTTTAATTCATTGCGTAGTGTGGCGACTGTTTCGTAATCTGCGCCTGTATGAGAGTGGGTCTGATTATTATCTACATCAAATTCGCCATCAACATTACCATCAAAGCGCTTTATTCTTTCGACTGCTTTGTTAATAATAGTTTCATCTATTACGCACTGATATTTACTCTCCTGCAAATATTCAATAATGTGGTTAGCGGCAGCGCGTCCAAAAACAAGAATATCCAGCAATGAGTTGCCGCCCAGACGATTACCGCCATGCACTGAAACACAGGCGCATTCACCAGCCGCATACAAACCCTGTACGGGTTCTTCCGGTGTATCTTTAACCGGTATCACTACCTGCCCAAAACGATTGGTTGGAATGCCACCCATGGTGTAATGCGCAGTAGGGAAAACTGGAATGGGTGCTTCAGCAGGGTCAATACCGAGAAAAGTAATGCAGGTTTGTCGAATGCCGGGTAGACGTTTTTGTATGATCTCTTCACCTAAATGATCCAGTTTTAACAACACATGATCTTTGTTCGGACCACAGCCACGTCCTTCTCTAATCTCAATGGCAATGGCGCGGCTAACCACATCTCGACTGGCCAGGTCTTTAGCTTTTGGTGCATAACGCTCCATCATACGTTCGCCATCCCCATTTACCAGATAGCCGCCTTCACCGCGTGCGCCTTCGGTAATTAACATGCCCCTGCCGGCGATACCGGTAGGGTGGAATTGAAAAAATTCCATATCCTGCAGTGGAATGCCGGCACGCATTGCCATGCCCATGCCATCACCAGTATTAATTAATGCGTTGGTTGTGGTTTTAAATAACTGCCCGACACCACCTGTTGCCAGCAAGGTGGTTTTTGCCTCAATTACAACGATTTGCCCATTCTGAATATTAAAAATTATTGCACCCAGCACATGACCATCATTATTTTTTAATAAATCAACAGCAAAGTATTCATCAAAAAAATGGGTTTTTGCGCGAATGTTTTGCTGGTATAAACTGTGTAAAATCGCGTGACCGGTACGGTCAGCAGCGGCACAGGTACGCGCCGCCTGATCACCACCAAAATTCTGGCTTTGTCCACCGAAAGCACGTTGGTAAATTTTGCCATTATCCAGTCTGGAAAACGGCACGCCAAAATGTTCGAGTTCATAGACTGCCTGAGGTGCGGCCCGGCACATGTACTCAATAGCATCCTGATCACCAAGATAATCGCCGCCTTTAACCGTATCAAACATGTGCCAGTGCCAGTTGTCTGGTAGTACATTAGCCAGTGCGGCATTCATTCCACCCTGCGCGGCAACAGTATGTGAACGTGTGGGAAAAACTTTTGAAACCACTGCGACACTTAAATCAGCTTCTGCCAGTTGTAATGATGCACGTAAGCCACCACCACCGGCGCCGATGATTAATGTATCGAATTGACGCTTTTCTATGGGTCGCGTCTCATTGGATATTGTATGACTACTCATTAACTAACCACCGATAACAACAGAATTCTAAACACCCATAAGCCACTGCCAATTAATACACCAACTAACAGTGCCAGGATAAAAATTCGTAACATGATGTTATGCACATAATCTAACACCACATCGCGCATCCCTATCCAGGCATGAAATAACAGAGCAATAACAAAAATACCAACCACGGTGGTATTAAACGGATGGTATAACCAACCCTTCCAGGCTTCATAAGTAAAAGCATCGCTGGTTAACAAACTGTAAGCCACATAAAGTATAAAGAAAACAATATAAACCGCGCTAACTCGCTGAATCACCCAGGGCCGTAAGCCTTCTAATACATAAAGACTCATAAGCTGACACTCGCTGTCATAGAAAAGACAATAGCAAACAGGGTCAGCGCTTCTGCCAGCAGTACCAGCCAGGAACCTAAACGAGCCTGAGATTTTTCTACACCAATTTCGGCATCAATCAATAAAAATCGAATGCCGGCAAAAAAATGGTGCGCCAGTGACCATAACAACAGTATCTGTACCAATAACATGACAGGCTGGTTAAGTATTTGTTGTACTTTTTCAAATGACTGCTCTGATTCAATAGACAGTTCTAGCAGGTAGACGGCAAACGGAAGGGAAATAAAAAGAATAACACCTGTGATACGGTGAGCGAAGGAAATGATACCTGGTAAGGGTAATCGAATTTTAATCAGGTTAAGATAAACAGGGCGCTGGTCAGTCATTATGTCTGCCAATCATTATACGCTGTGCTGCGCCGTTCATAGTAAACTGCCATGTGTCTTAGCCTGTATTTATTATTAGAACTATTTATAAGCTTAAGGGCACCTCTATTAATTGCTTGTGCCCTCTGCGTGCTTCAGGTCACGCAGAGGGCACAAGCAATTAATAGAGGTGCCCTTTAATAGTAACAAGGTCAACATTGCTGTCAAGTGACAATAAAGGGCAGACCATAAAACCCCACTAAATGTATAATGATAAAACTCTGTATTTTGTCTACTATATAACTTTCATTAAACTACGGCTTAAAAATGAATAATGACTGGAAACAATTCCTACAGGTTAACGATGTTCAACACAGCGATGAGGCTGTAAATAATAAAACAGCGGGTAATATGGATATTATCTGCGATTTATCATCATTTAGCACACTTATTATTGCCGGTGATGATGCTGCAAGTTTTATGCAGGGTCAGTTCACCAATGATGTAACTGCGGTCAATGAAAAAAATAGCCATCTTAGTGCTATCTGCAATAACAAAGGGCGCATGATTGCTAATTTTCGTTTATTTAAATATCAGAAAAATTACTTTCTCATCCTTAAAAGTGATCTGGTTGAACAAACCATCCAGCATTTGCAAAACTACATACTTCGTGCCCAGGTTGCTATTCAGGATGTCAGTGAGCAGTTAATTGCTATTGGCGTAAGTGGTAAAAATGCCGCTGATTTATTAGCTCCCTTCATTAAAAACATCAACACTGATGTTGACCGCATTTCTTTTAACGAAAACTACATTGTTATTCGTGTGCCAGGTTCACAACTACGTTATGAAATTTTTTGCTCATTTGAACACGCAAAGGCACTGTGGGAAAAAGTTTCTGAACAGGCGGGCAGGTCAGCAGAGACAGTCAATTCTTCCAGTTGGGACTATTTGAATATACAGGCGGGCATTCCCTTCATTGATGCCAATAGCAGTGAACAATTTGTGCCACAAATGGCAAACATGGAATTGATTAATGGCGTGAGTTTCACCAAAGGCTGTTTCACCGGTCAGGAAATTGTTGCCCGCATGCACTATCTTGGCAAACTGAAAAAACGCTGTTATAAAATAAACATAGATACCGATAAAAAACCGCAAACGGGTGATAAATTATTTGCAGAAAATGCCAGAACCGGTCAAAACACCGGCGCTATCATTAGCGTAGAAAAAAATCCTGAATCCGGTTACGATGCGCTAGCCGTTATTCAAATTGCCGACACAGAATCAAAACTATTTTTAAATGATGCGAATGGGCCTGCAGTTACAATTAAAGATTTACCTTACGATTTTAGCAACGAATAAAACAGTGATTTTTTATCGTGCAAAACACTCAAACTATAAGGCTATGTCACCGTTAAGTGTTGAATTTTAATTTGCACGCGATGTCTATGA
>CAYQXD010000077.1:0-14248 GCA_964421315.1 uncultured Thiotrichaceae bacterium
CGAACTCTTTGTTTAGACCCATCTGGCTGTTTTTGTAAGCCTGGTTTTTGTAAGCATTTAGCTGTTGCTGCAACATGACAGCTTTTACCTGCATCTTTAACAATAATGGATTACTGTGTTCAATTAATGTTATCGTTGTATGCGCTGATTTTTCGGTTAGTTCAACAACGTGCTGAAGCCGTTGCCTGGCATCAGGCATATCCTCATTTGTCATCATATGAATGCGAGTATCATTCATAAAACTGCTCATACTGTCGTGCAACTTACGTGTTAGCTCTCCTACACTTGAATAAAAGTCATGATCTTCCGGCAAAACTTTCTGTGGGTTTTGCTTAGCACTGAGCTGGTTTAGTTCCTGTAAAAGTTTATCTGCCTGTAATTCATCACCCTTTTGTAATTGTGCTAGATAGTCCTGTGCAATCTGAATTTTTTGCATATTAATTCCTTCCTGCCCTGTTTCCTGTTCGGCTACTGTTGAACTATGCATTAACTGTTCTCCAGTCTGGCAAATACTTTATCGACTTTTTCCTGCAGTGTGTCAGCAGTAAAGGGTTTAACTACATAACCATTAACACCTGCCGCTGCTGCTAACATAATCTGCTCACGTTTTGCTTCTGCTGTTACCATCAATACCGGCATTGATGAAAGTTCTGGGTTAGCACGGACGGCTTTAAGTAAATCAATGCCTGCCATGCCCGGCATATTCCAGTCAGTGACTAAAAAATCAATGCCGCCTTTTTCCAGAATAGGTAATGCTGTTTTTCCGTCATCAGCTTCTTCAATATTTTTAAAGCCAATTTCCATTAACAGGTTTTTTACTATACGTCGCATGGTAGAAAAATCATCTACCACCAGTATGTTCATATTTTTATCCACGGTTTTCTCCAATCTTTATACTAACTAATTGAGAATTGAGAATTAAAATCAAAGGCAAAAAAAACCGAGACCAACTTAACTGTGTGTTTTTTAATTCTCAATTCTCAATTCATAATTATCAATTATTATCTACCCATTCAGTCATACGTGCTCGCAACCGAAGCAATGCCTGGCTGTGTATCTGGCAAACTCTGCCTTCGGTTATACCGAGGATTTCGCCTATTTCACGTAGATTAAATTCTTCATTGTAATAGAGTGAAACAACCATTTTTTCACGTTCTGGCAGGCTTGAAATTTTATCAACCAGTCCACATTTGAAATTCTCTTCCTGTATATGCTCATATGGCCCATTAAAGTCGCCACTTTTATATTCATCTTTGCTGCCACCAGTCAAAGCAATATCTTCATAACTTAATAACTGGCAGCCGGCAGCATCTTTTACCATGCTGTAGTATTCGCCGATATTAAGTCCTAATACTTCTGCAACTTCATTGTCCTTAGCATCTCTACCCTGCTCTTTTTCAACGGTTCTTATTGCTTCTGATATCTCTCTGGATTTTTTATAAACAGAACGTGGTGTCCAGTCGCAACGTCTTACTTCGTCAATCATTGCTCCCTGTATACGAATACGTGCATAGGTTTCAAAACTTGCACCCTTCGACATGTCATAACCTTTTAATGCCTCAAATAACCCTATCATCCCTGCCTGAATCATATCATCCAGTTGCACGTTTGCCGGTAATCGAGAAATCATGTGGTATGCAATACGTTTAACGAACGGTGTATGTTCTGTCATCAACTCATCATAGTTTGGCCTTTGTTCAGCGATTGCACCAACATCGGCATAATACGATAGTACAGTCATTAGTTTGGCTCCTGCTGTGATGTTGATTGAATCATGTCGGATTGAATCATGCGTTCAACAAAAAACTTTAGTTGTCCGGTCGATCTTGAACCATCATCCTCCCAACTTTCAATTTGTCTGGTAATACGTTTAAACGCTAGTGCCGATGGGCTACGCGGGAAAGCTTCAACCACTGCTCGTTGGTGTTGAATAGATTTGCGTAATTTTTCGTCAAATGGAACAGCACCGGCAAAGCTTAAAATTACATCCAGAAATCGGTCGGTTGCTTTTGATAACTTTTTAAACAGGTTATGGCCTTCGTGTACATCATGTGTCATATTAGCCAACACATGAAATCTGCTTACATTGTGATGACGACTCATCACTTTAATAAAAGCATATGCATCGGTAATTGATGCTGGTTCATCATGCACAACGACGATGACATCCTGTGATGCTTTACAAAAGTTGACCACAGTATCGGAGATGCCGGCACCAGTATCGATAATAAGTACATCAACTGCATTACCCAGTTCGCTAAAGGCATTTATTAATCCGGCCTGTTCTGCTGGCGTGAGGTTTGCCATTTTACTTATACCAGATGATGCTGGTATTATTTTTATGTTCGACGGTCCTTCTACGATGATTTCTTCCAGTGTTCGTTCACCACTAACAACATGTGAAAGATCGTATTCTGTATTTAAACCTAGTAAAACATCAACATTTGCCATACCTAAATCAGCGTCTAGCAACAACACCTCTTTTTTCTGTTTAGCCATGGATATAGCCAAATTAATCGAAACATTGGTTTTACCTACACCGCCCTTGCCACTGCCTATTGCAATAATTTTTAACGGTTTAGGTTGAACTATACGACGCATGTTATCCGCCTGGTCCACTGCTCTATCAGATAATTGCATTATTCACCATCCCTCCAAATGCCCCATCTTGCCAAACACATCGGCCAAAAGCATAGGCCAACTCTTCTGTAGAAGGCGATTTATTTGTTTTACGCATTAATTTTACTGCCTCTTTAACTAATAGGTTGCCGCGTGCCTGATGCAAATCGTCAGGCACTTTTTGCCCGTCACAGACAAAATGCAAGGGTAATTCATGTTGCACAAGAACCGATATAATCTCACCTAAACTTGCGGCTTCATCTATTTTTGTCAGCACACAGCCATGTAATTTCAACTGACTAAAAGCGCGAATAACATCGTCCTGCAAATTCATTTGACCAGTAGCGGACAACACCAGAAAGTTTTTAATATCCATATCTCTTATACTTAATATTGTTAGTTGATCGGCTAATCGCGAGTCTTTCTGACAGATGCCTGCAGTATCAATTAGCGTTAAGTTATGCTCACCTGATTTTTCTTTAGCGATTTTAAGCAGGTTTCTTAATTCATCGTTATCAGCGGCTACATGTACTGGAATACCTAATATTCTTCCATAGGTGCGTAATTGCTCATGTGCACCAATTCGGTAGTTATCGGTAGTAATCAAAGTGATACCACGACGACCATGTTTTAGTGCAAAACGTGCTGCCAGTTTTGCAATGGTTGTGGTTTTACCAACACCGGTTGGACCGATTAAAGAAACAATGCCGCCATGGTTTAAAATATCGTCATCATTATTGCCGCCACTCACCGGCACTAATTTGGCGAGTAATTTTAATGACTCCTTCCAACTGTGTTTATTTAAACCCTGGTTGGCGATTCTTTTGGCAATGTTCTGGCTTAGTCGGGCACTCAGCCCAAGTGTCATTAATTGTTTTAATAAGCTGGCATACAAAGGTTGAACACGGTCTGTCTCGCCCCAGGCAAGCTGCATTAATGGTGCTTCCATAATATCTCTAAGACCTTTTAATTCGTCCTGAATTTTGTTTAGCGCACCGCCATCCTGTATGTCTGACACCATGGTTTGTGCAGACTGAACTTGTTGAGCCTGGTATGGCGAATGTTGCTCAGATAAAGAGTTATTGACAGTAGAATTCGCTAGTGGTGACCTTGCTGCTGCTGAAATGTCTGTTGTTGACATGGCGCGTAGCACGCTCGAATCCATCGCACCGCCATCCTGACTCTCTGCGCCATACCGTCCATCCCTGGACATGCGCTGAAATTGTTCCTGACAATTTTCAGCATACACTCCATCCCTGGAGATAATTGCTGACAGGTCTTCTGGATTTCCCAGTGAAGCATTAATCATCGCGTCTTCATAATCCATTGCGGCAATGATTTCCACACCACCGTTTACTCGTTTATTCGATAGAATAACGGCATCAGGACCCTGATCTTCACGTAATTCGCGAAGTGCCTGACGTGCAGTAGCGGCAAAATAACGTTTCATTTTCATGCTTATATCACCCCTTTAGGTTGATAATGAAAAATGAAAAATGAAAAGTGAAAAATATTAAAACCATTACAGGCACGCCTCACTATTTTGTTTGATGGTATGTTTTTCATTTTTCACTTTTCATTTTTCATTGCCTGCATCAAGCAGGCACCGCTATCTGCCCACCTACGGCAGCAACAACTTTTATATTCTTACTGTCTGGCACTTCGTTATAAGTTAAGACGTGCAGGTTTGGTGCCAGGCTTCTCAACATTCTTGCCAATACTGGACGAATGGTGGCTGACACCAGTAAAACAGAGGCTTTGTTTGCCAGTTCCTGTTGTTGTACACATACGTTTAATTCTTTAATCATCTGCTCTGCTAATCCTGGTTCGATACCCAGCCCCATTTCTGGTGCGCTTTGTACTGATTGTTGCAAGATCTGTTCCAACTCTGGGCTTAGTGTAATAACTGGCATTTCCTGCTCTAAGCCATTGATATGCTGGTAAATTTGACGTGCGAGTGCAGTACGAACCGATGCTGTAAGCGCGTCAGAGTTTTGACTATTGGGAGCAAACTCCGCCAAAGTTTCGGCGATGGTACGCATATCTCGAATAGGAATACCCTCGGCAAGTATGTTCTGCAGGACTTTAACCACGGTTCCTAGTGGTAATAATTTGGGTACCAGATCTTCAACTAACGTCGGTGATTTTTTTGCCAGCATATCCAGCAATTGCTGAACCTCTTCGTGGCCTAACAATTCATAGGCATGACTCTGTAGCACATGGCTCATGTGTGTAGCGACTACGGTGCTGCTATCGACAACAGTGTAACCCAGGGTTTGCGCTTCTTCTCGGATGCCAGGATCAATCCACACAGCTTCCAGGCCAAAGGTTGGGTCTTTAGTTTTTATGCCTTTGAGTTCACCAAACACCTGTCCCGGGTTAATCGCCAGTTCTTTTTCAGGGTAAGCTTCTCCTTCACCAACTGGCACACCCATTAATATAATGCTGTAGCCATTAGGTGAAAGATCCAGGTTGTCTCGAATATGTACAGCCTGAATAAGAAAGCCCAGATCCTGTGATAATTTTTTACGCACACCTTTAATACGCGACATCATTTGGCCACCCTGATTTTTATCTACCATTGGGATCAAGCGGTAACCAACTTCCAGCCCGATAACATCTACCATTGGCACATCATCCCAGCTCAGGTCTTTATGTTGTGGTTCTTCATCCGGGGTATCGACTTCCTCTATTTCTAACTGCTGTTTTGTTTGTATCTGTTGTTTTATATAAAATGCAATACCCGCACTCATTAAACCCAATGCAAGAAACACAACATTAGGCATGCCTGGTATTAAACCTAAACCGATAAGAATAGTTGATGTGATGGCGATAGGTTTGGGTGAAGTAAACAATTGTGATAATACCTGCTCACCCATGTCTTTAGAAGCTGAAGCACGGGTAACCGCTATTGCTGCAGCCGTTGACAGGATTAGTGAAGGAATTTGTGCGACCAGTCCATCACCAATGGTTAATAAGGTATAGTTGTGCGCAGCTTGAGAAGCAGTCAGGTCATGTTGAATCATGCCTATACCAAAACCAAAAATCAGGTTGATAAACAAAATTAAAATAGCTGCTACTGCATCGCCTCGAATAAATTTACTGGCACCATCCATAGAACCATAAAAGTCTGCTTCACCGGAAATTTCCTGCCGTCTTTCGCGAGCCTGGTCCTGGGTAATCAGTCCTGAATTCAAATCGGCATCAACTGCCATTTGTTTGCCGGGCATCGCATCAAGCGTGAATCTTGCGTTCACCTCAGATATACGCCCTGCACCTTTTGTTACCACCACAAAATTAATAATGGTGAGTACCGCAAACACCACAATACCGACAACATAATTACCACCAACAACAAATTCGCCGAATGCTTTAATGACATTACCGGCAGCATCTGATCCGGTGTGACCTTCAAGCAATACAATGCGTGTTGAAGCAACGTTGAGTGATAAACGCAGTAAAGTTGCAGCCAATAAAACAGTAGGGAACACATTAAAATCTAGTGGACGTGTGGTATATATAACCACCAGCAAAACCACCATTGAAAGGGCAATGTTAAAGGTAAAAAATAAATCCAGCAAAAAAGGCGGTAATGGCAATACCATCATCGCTAGCATAGCAACCAGTAATAAAGGTATGCCTAGACCTCTTATAGACAAAAAAGGATTGTTTGTTATTATTGTGCTGTAACTCATGTTTGTTTAATTACAAATTACTAATTACGAATTACTAATTGAAAAGCAAGGCAGTTCGATTCATAATTAAATAATCCAAAATTATCTCCTTTGGTTTTTAATGTTTTTAATTAGTAATTCGTAATTACTAATTAGTAATTAATGTCGTAGTTCATCAGGTATGGGCAAGTCATTAGGTTCTTCAGGTAGCGTGTCACCATTTAATGTTGAAACATTTAATGCAAACACATAAGAAATAATGGTCGCCACTGCGACATATAAACCAGCAGGAATTTCCTGATCCAGTTCAGTACTGGCAAATAAAGCACGCGCTAACGGTGGTGAGGAAACAATGGTGACATGGTGCTTTTCAGCGACCATTCGAATTTGCATTGCAATAAGATCAGCACCTTTGGCGACAACGACCGGGGCTTGCATGTTGCCCTGATCATAACGCAAGGCAATAGCATAATGTGTTGGGTTGGTTATAATTACATCAGCATCTGGCACTGCATCCATCATTCGACGTTGTGACATCTCATATTGCAAAGTACGGATACGGCTTTTTACTTCTGGTCTCCCATCGGTTTCTTTATTTTCATCCTTAACTTCCTGTTTTGTCATTTTCAGTTCTTTGTTGTGTTGCCATAGTTGAAACGGCGCATCTAAAAGCGCAATGATGATAAGTACGCTGCTGCTTGCCATCAGCATCCAGCCACATAATCTGGCGACATGAGCAAGTGCTACGTCTAATGGTTCACCACCGAGACCAACCAGCTCTTCAATTAGTATCCAGATAAGAGTTGCAGATATGCCGGCCACCAGCAGAAACTTGGCAAGAACCTTTACCAGCTCCACTAATCCTTTTAAGGAAAATATTCGCCCAAGGCCTTTAATAGGATCAATCTTGTCAATTTTGAAACTGACAGCTTTCATACTAAACGACCAGCCGCCAAGACCTAAAGGTGTTAATAATGTGACAACAGTGAGCAAAAGCAGAAATGGCGCAATGATAAAAATACCGCCAAGCACGGTATTACCCAGAATTTCTATCATCGTGGCTTTGTCCATTTGATGAATATTTTCAATGCTTAATCCTTTTATAAATAATTCACTTAAACTTATTAACATCTTTTCGCCCATTAATAAAAAGCCACCACTAGCTGCCATTAATAAAGCCATAGTGTTAAGTTCTTTTGATCGCGGAACCTGTCCCTTCTCACGCGACTCACGTAATTTCCTGGGCGTTGCCTGTTCGGTACGTTCCTGCCCGGTTTGCTCTGCCATGTTCGTACTGCTCCTATCAGGCCGACGCTAAAAAACGTGCCATTAGCTCGAAAGCTTCTAACAATAAGCGGCTAAGATGTTCGGTAATGGTAGGCAAAATAAGAATAAGAAATATAAGCCCAACCATTATCATGATAGGGAAACCCACAGCAAATATATTTAATTGTGGTGCGGCTTTTGTGGTTACGCCAAAAGCAAGGTTCACCAGTAATAAGGTCGCGACGGCAGGCAAAGCAATCAACAAACCACCGGCAAACATGTCACTACCCCAGTTAACCAGTTGCCATAAACCATCGCGTGAAGGCACCAGCATGCCTACCGGAAGATTATGAAAACTGTTTGCTAATACTTCAATTAATACCAGGTGACCATTAAGTGATAAAAATACAAGGGTTGCCATAATTAGTAATGCCTGACTAATAACGGGTACCTGTGCACCATTTTGTGGATCAACCATTGAAGCGAAACCAAGCCCCATTGACATTGCGATACTATGACCGGCGATAATAAATGCGCCAAACACCAACTGCAGAATAAAACCCATGGCAAGACCAATCAGTACCTGGTGAATGCTAATGATTAATGCTTCAGCACTAATTAGGTCTACATTAGGTGGTTCGGGTATAACAGGGATTAACATCCAGGCGATAGTGAAGGAAAGTATTACTCGAATTCGTACCGGCACACTTCTTGATGAAAATATCGGTGCAGATGCAAACATGGCGCCAATACGCATAAACGGCCACATCAGTGATGCTAACCAGGTAGTAATCTCAACATCGGTAAAGTGCATTAGCTGAACTCGCTTCTCATTACGTTCAGCTTATTAACTCGGGAATACTCAGGATTAGGTTGATAGCGAAATCAGTCAATACCGATATCATCCATGGGCCTGCAACAATCAAGGCAAGTGCCATGACAATTAACTTTGGAATAAATGTTAAAGTCATCTCCTGTATTTGTGTGGCTGCCTGTATCATACCGACAAAAAGTCCGGTAGCTAATGCCGATAACAGCAATGGCCCAGAAATTAATGCCATCACCCAAACTGCATCTCGACCTACATCTAGTACCATTTCTGGTGTCATTTTATTCTCCTGTTAGTTGTTATTTGTTACTGCTTTTATTTCTTCCGCAAATGAACGCGAATGAACGCAAATAAAAGACCATTTTTTTCTTGTTTCTACGCAGAGCATGGGAACAAGAAAATTGTCATTTATTTTTTAAATATTTGCGTTCATTTGCAGAAAAATGGAAAAACACACCTAAACAAAAAAGCTTGATGCCATGGTTCCCATTACCAATGACCAGCCATCAATTAATACAAACAGCATTAATTTAAACGGAAGTGAAATAATCATTGGTGACAACATCATCATACCCATGGACATCAATATACTGGCTACAACAATGTCGATAACCAAAAAAGGTATAAAGATAAGAAAACCGATTTGAAAAGCGGTTTTTAATTCGCTGGTAACAAAGGCTGGCAGTAATAATGTAAACGGCACTTTTTCATCTGGGTCGAGTTTTCCGTAACCGCCAATATCAGCAAACATAATCAGGTCTGTTTCACGTGTCTGGTTAAGCATAAATTCATAAAAAGGGTGAGAGGCTTTCTCAAAGGCAACCTCAGAACTCATCTGTTCATCAAGATACGGTTTTACCCCAGCGTTGTATGCGCTAGTAAAAACCGGCGCCATAATAAAAAAGGTTAAAAACAGGGCTAAACCCAGAAGAATTTGATTTGATGGTGTTTGAGCTGTGCCTAATGCCTGACGCAATATAGATAACACAATAATAATGCGAGTAAATGAGGTTGTCATAATCAGTGCGGCAGGCAATAAACTAAGCACCGTCATCAGGGCAAGAATTTGAATGGTGACTGAATAGGTTTCGCTGCCATCTGCGCCTGGTGTCATGGTAAACGCAGTGAATCCCTGCGTGGCCCATACACTACCAATTGGAAGCAATAACAAACAAGCCAATATGATTAAGCGTGATAACAACAAAGTTTTTATCATTTTAATCATTATTTTTTATCTACCTGCATAGCACCAGATTTTTCTGACAAGCCCATTTTTTCAGACAAATTAAGGGCAAATGTTTTTCTATGGTTATCATTGCCAGTTTCAATCGGTGTTGTAAGAAGATGAAGTTTATTAATATTTCCCTGAGCTATACCAATCAATAATTGCTCAGAACCAACCTGTAATAAAACAATTTTTTCCCTGGTGCCAACATTTATGCCACCGATTATTTTTAACATATCACCTGTTGAAGATTGTAATCGATTCATTCGTTTAGCTAACCAGGCTAAGACAACGATGCAGGCGAGGACAATAATTAAACCCAGCACCAGTTGTAACATATAACCACCACTCATTTGGCCTGTGTTTATTGTTGTCTCTAACATCGGTGAAGAATTTTCATCAGCAGCAAAAACTTTTGCAGGCATTAATAAAATTAAAGTACTCAAACAGTAAAATTTATTGATTAGGTGTTTCATGTGCTTACCACTATGTAGCTATATAAGGTTGTTTAGTCTGTAGTCTGTTAGGGGTTGTTCTGGTTTTTTTTACTATTAACCTAAACACCTACAGACTATTCACCTAAACAGCTTTACTTTAAATTCTTTACCCGTTCAGCAGGGCTAATCACGTCGGTTAAGCGAATGCCAAATTTTTCGTTAACCACAACTACTTCACCATGTGCAATTAGCGTTCCATTAACTAAAACATCCAGTGGTTCGCCCGCAAGACGATCAAGTTCTACAACTGAACCCTGATTAAGCTGCAATAAGTTATGGATGGGCAATTCTGTACGGCCTATTTCCATAGAAAGTGTTACTGGAATATCAAGAATGACATCCAGGTTTGTTTCTCCTGATGTTAACTGACCTGTCGTCAATTGATTACTACTACCGTTTAAATCTTTAAAAGCGGCACGTTCATAATCATCAGCTTTATCCTGCATTGTTGTGCTTGCCTGTACAGTTTCTGCTGTTTCTACAGGCGCATCGCTTTGTTCTGCCATTGCTGCAGCCCAGTCATCAGCACCAGCTGCATCCTGAGTATCTGTAATTTCTTCACTCATATTTAATTCCTCTTCTACACATTATATTCATTCATTTAAGTATTCGGGTCGTGTAATCGGTGTGACATACTGCACTGCGTTTTTTCCATTAGAGGTGCCAAGAGAGCCTTTAAATATGGGTATTTTTTCGGCTCTAACGGTCACCATATCTGGCATGTCAATCGGAATAACATCACCTTCATTAAGATTTAATACTTCTGCGAGTGTCATTTTGATTTGACACAGTGAACTATCAATTTCAACAACAGCCTGTTTTAACTCTTCTTTCAAGGAATTAGTCCAACGGCAGTCAGTATTGGCCTGATCGCTTTGCATACCCGCATCAAGTGATTCACGAATCGGTTCAAGCATTGAATAAGGCATAACTACATGAAATTCACCACCACCACCTTCAAGTTCCATTTTAAATTTTTGTACTACAACAACTTCAGTCGGGCTGACGATATTGGCAAACTGTGGATTGATTTCGGAATTAAGGTATTTATATTCCAGATCCATTACTGGCTTCCATGATTTTTCAAGGTCTGCAAATAACACCTCAAGTAATATCTGAATAACACGGTTTTCTGTCGGGGTAAACTCGCGACCTTCAATGCGTGTGTGATAACGGCCATCACCGCCAAAGAAATTATCTACTGTTGCAAAAACAAGGTTAGGATCAATAACAAACAGTCCTGTACCGCGTAATGGGTGAATGTTTACCAGGTTTAAACTGGTTGGCATAAACAATCCGCGAACATATTCTGAAAACTTAATCATGCTGACACCAACAACCGTCACTTCAATGGTTCGGCGTAACATGTTGTACATGCTGATACGTAGATATCTTGAGAAGCGTTCGTTAATCATATCCAGTGTCGGCATACGACCGCGGATAATGCGATCCTGGCTGCCCAGTTCATAAGACATGGCCTCACCGTCCATTGGTAAATCATCATTCTCCGTGCCAACCTCGCCACTATCGACACCATTTAATAAAGTATCGATTTCATCCTGTGATAAAATATCATTCACGTTTAGTACCCTACTGAATTACAAAGGAGGTGAAATAGGCCGCTTCAACAACGTTTTCCAATTCATCCTGACCGGTCACCGTTTTCAGTGTTTTATTGATATCAGTAACAACATTTTTTAATAGTTCCTGCTTGCCTTCGCGTGTGGCCATGGTTGCTTGATCCTGAATATCAAACAGCATAATCAAGCTACTTCGAACTGCCGGGATATGTTCTTTGATTTGCTTCATAACATCATTATCACGTGCCATCACCTGCAGTGAAAACTGCATAAACCTGGCAGCGCGTTGGTCACGAAAACTGACAACAAATTTAGGATCCATTGACTGGTATATTGGCGGGTCTTTGGGCTCTTCTTCCTCTTCTTCTTCTTCCTCTTCTTCCTCTTCTTCCTCTTCTTCCTCTTCTTCACCCTCATCATCATCTTCTGGCTTTTCTATGTTATCAACACCTGTTTCTGATTGAAAAGCACCCGTAAAATACAGTGTTACACCAACCAGACCACCACCTATTAAAACTGTAGCCAAAATAGCGATAATGATTATTTTTACAGTCGATATTTTACCTTTGTTCTGATCGTCTTCTTCTTTGTCCTCTAAGTCTACTATTTCTTCTACATCTTCTATATCCATGTCTTTTACCTTTTCTCATAAACTGTTATTGTCTTACAGAAAATAATAGCAAAAGCCGTGCCAATCATTTTTTATAATGATATCTGTATAAATATCATTAAGTTGCGGACACTAATTAAAAGGTGATGGATTTTTGACGTGGTTTGATGGGAGCAAGCGACAGAATTCTGACCGTTTAGAACAATAATTAATTATTAATTATTAATGGTTAGTGGTTAATGATGTGTCACGTCTGTTATGGTGGTTTTTAATACGGTTGGTTGTAGAGACAAGGCATGCCTTGTCTCTACGTTTAACCATTAACAAACCGTAGCCTAAATATAATAATCAACCATTGCAGTTGATATTTTAGACTGGTGTAATGCAGCTCCATCAGTATTAATAAAACCGTTGTCCCCAGTGCTACTGCCGGTTACATTACCCTGTCTATTTGCTGTGTTTTGCTCACGCTGTTCGGCGAATGACTGGTGTGAAATATCAGCATCTGCCAGATTCATGCCGTTGTTATCAAACATTTCGCGTAACCTTGGCAATGCCGTCTCCATGGCTTCCCTGACAGCTGCATGACGACTGCTTAATGCGACATTAATGACCTCATCTCTAATATCTATGCGCACTTCTATCGGCCCCAGATGTGCCGGGTTCAACCGTATTTCCGCACTGTTAATATTTTGATTGGCCATCCAGATAATTTGCTTGCCCATTCCCTGCGCCCATGCTGGCTGTCCAAAACGTTCACCGATGCTTAATTGTGGCAACGTTGTCAGATTGGTCGAGCTAAGACTGCCTGATGCCGGACTCAAGGAGGTAGATAATAGACTACTGCTGTTTTCAACCGGAGTACTGCTGGATTGTTGTAATAGCGCAGATTGACTATCTAGCATTGCTAATGGTTGTTGTGTTGACATAGCCGGTAGCTGCCCAGCTAATAACGGCGTCTTCTGGCTAGCTATAACAACATTATCTAAATTCACAAATGATGTTTCAGATTGGCGGGTAACAACCCCATCCGTTGTAATACTGGTTGTTTTAGCATTGTTGTTAGTTGTACTTTGCCCCTGTACTTTCACATCAGTTTGTAAAAGTTGGCGTATTGAAGACGATAACAGGCCACCCTCAGAAGCTGCCTTTACACCGTTATTTTGTATACTGCTATCTTTTATGACGATTTCATTTATTTTGGTATCTAATGTCAGCGATTGTTCAGCCGTGGTAACAGGTGCTATCATTTGTTCCTTATTGTCGTTTTGTATAAATATGGGTATGTTCAGACCGGGTACTAATAACGGGAGGTCATCATCTGCCGTATTTTCGCCTGGTTTATCTGCTATAGGCAAAACATTGCCATCTGCTGTCAGGGTTAATGTTTCCTCAGTGGCAGTAGACTCATCGATAAGTTTTTCCAGTGATGTCAGAAAAGAGTCTTTACTAGCTGCCAAATCTTCAGTGCTTACGCCTTCCAGCCCTTCTGTAGCGGCTTTTGTTTTTGGCACGAGAGATGTTGTTGCAGAATTTAACGGTTCAGTAGTTGCCAGATTTATAGTAGTAGTCATGTCTGCCCTGTTTTTTTGTTTATTACTGTAAATACAAAAGCAAGTTGTGTGCCAATTTAATGAAAAATGAAAAATGAAAAATGAAAAATGAAAAATGAAAAATGAAAAATGAAAAATTAATAATTAATAATTCATAGTTCTTAACTTAACATGCCTATGCATTTAACTCAGAAACGCGCCTTACTCCTTAAAAAGTGGTGGCTATTGCAACGTTCCTTATGCAGGCCTACAACTGAGCTAAGTGCAGAGGCATGTAACTTAAAGTAAGTTACCTCAGAGAGGTGTACGCATTCCCCCGCAGTAGCGGTGGGATCGCAACAGTTTTTGACTTTCATTTTTCACTTTTCATTATTCATTTTTCATTGCCGTTAAAC
>CAYQXD010000078.1:0-5225 GCA_964421315.1 uncultured Thiotrichaceae bacterium
CAGGTGCAGCGTGTTTGGGCTCACCTATGGATAAAGCAATGTGTCCATCAACTGTTGGTAAACAGCCGGTCTTTAATGCCTTGAGTTTTTCAAAAGGATAAGGCTGAAGTTTTTTCAGATCTGGATTCATGGTTAGGGCTGAGCGTTTGAAAAATAATGTTGCTGCCACAAGTTGCAGAAAGTGAGTAGTGGCACACGGATGTGCTGTTCACGAACCAAAGGATGGCGTAGTGGCACATGGATGTGCTGTTCACGAACCAAAGGATGGACAGCGGCGCTATTATAAGCGATTTATGAATTTGCTTCAGGAGTAATCTGTGGTGAAAAATAATATATTAGTTAAATCAATCGATCACTGTAGCCTCATTGTAGCTAATACTCGCAAAGCACTTGAATTTTATACGGGAATTTTAGCCTTAGAAGTCGATGAATCACGTCCGGATTTAGGCTATCCCGGTGCCTGGTTACAGGTTGGAAAGACGCAGATTCATTTGCTTGAAGTGGTCAATCCAGATTCTGTCGAAAATCGTCCCGAGCACGGTGGTAGAGATCACCACGTTGCTTTGCAGGTTTTTAACCTGGATACTCTGATACAGAGGCTGGAAACAGCCGGTATATCTTATAGTAAAAGTAAATCAGGTAGAACTGCTTTATTTTGTCGGGATTATGATGGTAATGCGATTGAACTTGTAGAAAAGTAAGAGTAGAGCATGGGCAATTAGCCGTTAATCGATCTGCCCTAATAATATACTTTGTCGGGACAATACCGACTAAACCTGACAAAATGACAGTCATTGGTTGACTTTTTCTGTTATATGTATTAGTATTAGACTATATATGAATATACTGATACATTACAAATCGACTATTAACTATTTGGTTAAACTTGCTCTGCTGGGTTTAATGTTTGGCATGTCGGCGTTTGCATATGCTGAAGATGAAATAGTGTGCGCGCCATTTAAGAATGCACAGGTTGATCAAAGTATGCTGACGATGATGTTAAAGGCGGCTAAAGACGGTGATTTGTACCGTATTAAGCCGGGTTCATCAAAAATGGGATTTTGCGTCAACAGTCCAGTAGGTGTCGTTGAAGGGGAGTTTCGTGATTTTAAAGGCGGTCTTACGATGAAAGAGACCGATAAGCAGGGCGGCGTAATGATCCACATTGCTGCTGATAGCCTGCAAGCAGACTCAATTTTTATTGAAGCTATGCTGAAAGGTGAAAGCTTTTTTGATAGTGAACAATTTCCGGACATAATTTTTATTAGCACAGGTTTTGAATGGATAACAGAAACAAAAGGTGTGTTTAAAGGCGATTTGACTATGCGCGGTGTGACTAAACCAGTGGCTTTTTACGTAGATCTGAAAAAAGTAAAAACAGCACAGGGAGAAGAGCTGATTACTGTTAAAGCGACCACAACCATCCAGCGTTCTGAATTTAATATGCATACACTGTCATCCATGGTGGATGATCGCGTAAGTTTGTGTATGACTATAGATGCTTATAAATACAAAACCTGATCTGTCACTATCATTCAAGATCGCAGCTGCTGCCATCTGTTAGTAAATACTGGTTTAATTCCTGCTTATAACTTTTTGGAAATTTGCCATTAATAATATAAGCAAAAGCAATGACTTCAGCTATTGCTCTATATAAGTTTTCAGGGATTTCATCACCCAGATCCATTTCTGACAGCACCTCAACCAGTCCATCATTCTGCTGTAAAGGGATGTCGTGTTCATTGGCAAGATCTATTATTTTATCTGCAATATCATTGAAACCTTTTGCGGTTACTTTAGGTGTGCTTTCACCATCATACTCAAGTGCTACGGCGATTCGGTTTTGTGTATTATGCATCATGCTTTTTCATCCAGTAGATGAACATTTTTAGCAATGTCACTGGGTTGCTTAAGACTACCTTGAGTAACATTCAGGTTTATTGCATCAAAGCCGATTTGGCTGAGGGCGGTGTTTAGCAGGTTGATCTGGCTTGAGATACTTTTGACCGTGCTTTCCTGTTGCGCCCGAAATATGGTGGAGAGTTGATTGTCCCTTAAACGCAGTCGTGCCTGTACAGGGCCGAGTTGTTTAAAGTTGAAATTTAACTCAACCGTCCAGCTTGAGGCGCTTTTATCCTTTGCTGATTCTTCCTGTTGTAGTCGAAACTGGATTAATTGGGTTTCCGTTTTGTCTTTTAAGTAAACACCGAATAATAACAATAATAAACTATCTGATTCACGGGTTAATGTTGTAAGTTGTTGCGTTGTTATTTTTGCCAGTGTGCCTTCAATGCCGGTTTTTAATTCCTGTAACAAATCCATGTTTTTTAACAGGCTGGCTAATTTATCCTGTATTTGTTTTGCATTAGTCTGCTGCTGAAGATGATTCAATAATACGGTAAAGCTGTTTTTTAATTTCCCGGCTAACAGATTTTTATCTGATGTAGTCAATACATCCTGAATTAACTGACTCTGATTTTTAGGCAGTTCAATGCTTAACAGGGTAGATAACTTTATAAGATTGATGTCACCTTTTATAAACTGTTTTATTATAGAATCGATGACTGATTGAAGGTTTTTTGTCTGGCTTAGCTGTGATGTTGTTAACTCGGGCAACACAGTATTTAACTGGCTACTGATTCTGAGTAGCTGACTTTTAACATCGTGTGTTAGTTGAAACGCCTGTTGCCCATTGTGTTGTAGTGAAGCTGTTTGTAGTTGTTTTAATCTGGATTCAAGAAATACGCCACTATTTTTAACCAATGTTTTTAGTGTTTTTGCCTGCATAGCCTGATCAATAGTTGGCAATTTCTGGTTTAAATCAATGAGCAGCTGTTTAAGCATTTTTGGTGTTTCGGGACTTTTGATGATTTTTTGACTGAGTGGCAACAAACTTGTTAAATCCTGTTGCCTGGCGATAAAAGTTTTCAGATTTTTCGCTGCCAGATTTTGTAATACTAGTTGCTGTGTGCCAACTGTGGTCAGAATTTTTAACACCGGGGTGTCACCAGCTGACGTGACCAGTAACTTCAGTGCGTGGCCGGCCTGTAGTGTAACCGGGGATTTTGCCTGCAGAACAGTTTGCCCGATACGCATAAGCACATTATTCTGAGCATTAGCATTGCGTTCGACTACCGCATTCAATTGTTGTCCGACTTTCCAGGTTTTTGTTATATCCGAAACAGCTTGTGTGTGGATTTTAGTTAACGCTGGAGCAGGCTGGACATTGATCATAATATTATTTTCATAGCTAATAAATTGAGCTGATCAGAGTTTCTTGTCTCCCGGTAACGATAATTTGTACTGTGTGAATACTTTATTATCGGTAAAGTCTCAATCAAACTTTAGATGACATCTGCAATATCTTCAGATTTTTATCGATATGACGTTTTGTTAGCGGGTTGCTGGTGCAGTATTTTGCAAAGTCATAATCGATAAAACGATACGGTAAATGTTCATCTCGCCCTGCAGATATACCCAGTCGTATGGTCTGGATAATCTTTTCCGGAATGTTATTAATGTCTTCAAAGTGAAAACATTTGTTATCAAATTGTTGTTGATCCCATTCTTTTACTTTAAGGATAAGTGACTTGCATAATAAGGTTTGCCCCTTGCAGAGTTTTTCTATTGTTCGCAGTTTACCAGAAATTGTCGGGTTTAATTGCTGCATGATTTTGGTTGCAGCAGGCGGTGAACGCTTATCGGAAAAGGGGTAGGCAGACTTTATCAGAACGGCGTTGCCTTTACCTTTACAGCTTATGTTTAATGAATCTTTACCTCTCGCGTAATACATGTAGATGGTGCCAGCGGACATGAACAGGGCTTTTCGTTTTTCCGTATAACCAAGTGATGCGTGGCTTCCTTTTTCTTCCAGATAATATGCTTCAGTCTCTATAATGCGAACAGATAGCCACTGCCCCTTATATTTTCTGCGAATAATTTTACCCAGTAATTGTTGCGCTACCAGGCAGGCATCACGGTTGAAGAAAGATGGTTTTACAATGGGCATGTGAGTTCGTTGGGTGATTTTTGTAACTATTCAGTTAATAAAACCGACATAAAATTTCGAAATTATCTATACATGTGTCAATATATTTTACACATTGCTTAGTAAGGTTAGGTGTTTTATGCCTCGTTTTTCGCTATCCATATGAAATTAGTGGTTTTTATTTATTTGGCATGAAAAATGCTAATATTATTCTATTATGTTCGATTTTATTAGCAGATTTATGAATTAACCTGTTTTCACTTGTCCATCCTTTGGTTCGTGAACACCACATCCATGTGGCACTGCTCCATCCTTTGGTTCGTGAACGCCACATTCATGTGGCACTACAGTGAGGTACTTGATAGAAAGTTTTGCGTCAGACATTTTTTTTCGCCATGATAGTGATATTGAAAATGGCCTTAAAATGCGGGAACATATTGTGCAAAGCTTCCTAAACAATAATAATATTGAGGTTTTAGTAATGGGGACAAACAGTAATATACATAATGGTTCTGAAAGACGAATTTCTGAACGTAGAAAAAAAGCAGACCGTCGTTGTGCTATACGATTTAGTGATGTGTTAGGTCGTCGTTCTGGCGTTGAACGACGTTTACCAACAAATTAGATAACAAACCAGCAAAATAAAGATCAGGTGGTTGGATCCTGGTCTTTTGTTTTTATGGTTTTTTCAACCGGGTTTATTTGTATCAGCATACCCACTAACGGGTGATCAATGTAGTGTAGCTCTTTACTGCGCATACGGCGGTGACTGTTCAGCGGGTATATGTTTAACTGGTTTAGCTCGTTAATCGCACCGCCTTCCTGGCTCTTTGCGCCATAATGTAACCATGGCCGTCCATCCATGGACATAACGGCACTTCCTTGTGCCACGGCTGCCACTACTCGCTGGTAATCTAACTGATTGTATATATGCAAATATCTTGAGAGAACAAGTTTAAATGTGCCGCTCAGGGTATTTTCTGATTTGCTTATATGTGCGTTTTCCAGTTCAGTAATATTTATTTCAAAGGCGTTGTTTTTGTCGAGACCGGCTTGTCGCCACGCGCTATAAAATAAAACATTGTATTCGGATGAAACATTTATTCTTTTGTACTGTTTGTTGAGAATTTCAGGTTTTATGGGCTGGAAACGGTCTATGCTAATTTCCTCTATGCTAAGGTTACTCTGGTTGAGGTTTTCCGGGCTGAGATTATCCTGATGTTCAGTCACTTCATTT
>CAYQXD010000078.1:5325-14218 GCA_964421315.1 uncultured Thiotrichaceae bacterium
TCTTCCATTTTTATATTTTGCTTCCATTTTTCACTGGTTAAGTAACGAGCATGTGCGTCTTCAAATATGATGATTTCGACATCATATTGTTTTAAGTTTTCTTCAGGGACACCATCTTCAGCTAGTGTGTAGCTTGTGGTTAAAAACAGTAAAACCAGGGTGCCTGATAGTTTCATTATTGTCTTCATTGATATGACCAACTCCAATTAATTAAGCCGCTTCCTGCTGACCAAGTGTATTAATCACATGATAAATTTGTTTTGTCCGTTCTTCGATGTTATCGAATGATTCCAGTATACGGAATGTTTGTTTGCCATCAAAATGATAAAGGCTGGACTGGGTTTGTATCATTTCAATTAATTTAACATGGTTAATATTGGGCTGTTCGTTAAATTTAAGTTTGATGCCAGTGTCTACCACCTGAATATTGGTGATGCCAATATCCTGTGCAACCAGTTTTATTTCTGTCACTGAGAACAAGTTTTTGAGGGTGTCTGGTAGCAATCCAAAACGGTCAATGAGTTCGACACGAATATCGTCAAGTGATTCCTGATTGCTGGCACTGGCAATGCGTTTGTATAACATCAGCCGCTGGTGGATGTCGTAGACATAATCATCAGGGATTAATGCAGGTAAACCCATATCTATTTCTATACCTGAATGCAATGGTACATCCGGGTCGGGTACTTTGCCCTGTTTTAATGCTTTTACTGCGCGGTCGAGTAACTCGCTATATAAAGTGAAACCCACTTCGGAAATTTGTCCGCTTTGGTTTTCACCCAACAATTCGCCTGCACCTCTAATTTCCATGTCGTGTGTTGCCAGGGTAAAACCAACGCCCAGGTCTTCCAGGGACTCAATAGCAGCAAGGCGTTTTTTAGCGTCATCTGTCATCATAGAATCGGGTGGTGTTAGTAGATAAGCATAAGCGCGATGATGTGAGCGACCTACACGCCCGCGTATTTGATGTAATTGCGCTAATCCTAAACGATCAGCATTGTTGATGATGATGGTGTTGGCAGTGGGTACGTCAATACCACTTTCAATAATGGTTGTCGCTACTAAAATATTAAAACGCTGATGATAAAAGTCCAGCATCACCTGTTCTAATTGTTTCTCCGGCATCTGCCCGTGGGCAAATTCAACTCTGGCTTCCGGCACTAGCTCCTGGATATCTCTTGTGATTTTTTCGATGGTTTTGACTTCGTTATGTAATACATAAATTTGCCCACCGCGTTTCAGTTCACGCTGGCAGGCTTCCTGAATAAGCGCGTCATTCCATTGCGTAACAAAGGTGTTGATGGAATGCCTTTGCATAGGCGGTGTCGAGATGATGGATAAATCTCTAATGCCAGCCAGTGACATGTTTAAGGTTCTGGGAATAGGGGTAGCAGTTAAGGTTAATATGTCGATTTCAGCGCGCAGTGACTTAACGTGTTCTTTGTGTCGAACCCCAAAACGGTGTTCTTCATCAACAATGATTAAACCTAAATCATGGTATTTAACGGTTTTCTGTAGCAACTTATGTGTGCCGATAACGATATCAACTTTGCCATTGGCTAAATCTGCCAGTATTTCTTTTTGTTTTTTGGCGGTATTAAAACGTGACAGGCAGGCGACTTTTACTGGCCAGTCGGCAAAACGGTCGCTAAAGTTTTGATAATGTTGCTGTGCTAATAATGTAGTCGGAACCAGTATAGCAACCTGTTTGCCGGTATTTGCTACTGCAAAGGCAGCACGCATGGCAACTTCGGTTTTGCCAAAGCCAACATCACCGCAAACCACACGATCCATTGGCTGTGGACTGCGTAGATCTTCTAATACGGCATGGATTGTGCTTTCCTGGTCAGGCGTCTCTTCAAATGGAAAACTGTTGCAGAAGCTGGCATATTCGTTTTCATCAACGTGGTATGAACGCCCTTGTACGGCAGCACGGCGGGCATGGATATCGAGTAATTCGGCAGCCACATCTCGTGCCTGTTGCGCTGCTTTTTTACGTGCTTTTGCCCATTGCTCGGAACCCAGTCGGTGAACCGGGGCGTTTTCTGCTGAGGCTCCGGTGTAACGGCTGATTAAATGCAGTGATGAAACGGGGACATATAATTTATCGCCGCCAGCATATTCAAGTAAAAGAAATTCTGCGTCATAACCGTCACCGCTGAGTTTTTCCAGGCCGAGATATCGACCAACGCCGTGGTCAATATGTACAACGGGTGCGCCAATGGTTAAGTCGGTCAGGTTTTGTACAATGTTTTCACTGTCGCCACCGCGTTTTTTTCTGCGCCGTTTTTGTATTGCGCGTTGGCCGTAAATTTGTGCTTCGGTAATGACGGCTATATCGGTTTTAACCGTGTCTGAGGTTAGCAGCACCAGCCCCTGGGTTATTTCTGAAACCGTGATGCAGATTTTGTCTTTGCAGGCAATAAATTCGTGCCACGACTGGCATAATCTGGGGTATATGTGGTGACTGCGTAATAGCTCGATTAATACTTCACGCCGACCACTGGTTTCGGCAACAAATAAAAGTCTGCCTTTATGGGTGCTGGTGAAATTATTGATATAGCTATTGAGGGCCTGCGCCGGTTCTTCCATTCGGGTTTGTAGCATTATGCCAAGCTGCAGGTCAGGCGGTGTTTTTACATTTGCATTGTATTGTTCATCGATGTTTTTATTTTTCGATGTGTAAATAACACTACCCTGATCTAATACGCGGGTTATTTCAGACGTGGTTTGGTACAGGTATTCGGGCGACAGAATAGGGCGTTCAATATCGTGTCTGCGTTGTTCGTAACGCTGGTTGACTTCGGTTTCAAAAATCTCCAGCTGTTGTTTTAATTCCAGCGGGGCAATATACAAGGATGAACGCGGTAAATAGTCAAACAGGGTGTTGAGTTCATGGTCGTCATAAAACATGGGTAAATAATATTCAATACCTGATGGCATAATGCCATCACTGACGCTTTTATAAATGATGCTGTTTAACGGGTCACCGGATAACATCTCACGGTAACGCTCACGGAATTTTTTTATGCCGGCTTCATCGCTGGGAAATTCCCGTGCCGGTAATAGTTCGACGCTTTTTACTTTGTTATCCGAACGCTGGCTTTGTGGATCAAAGCAGCGAATGGTTTCTATTTCGTCATCGAATAAATCAATGCGGTAGGGCATGGTGGAACTTGCCGGAAACAGGTCAATAATCGAGCCGCGTATGGCGAATTCACCATGTTCCATTACTTCGCTGACATTGATATAACCGTTGGCTTCCAGATTACGGCGAAAATCATCAATATTTAATTTTTGATTTATTTTTAAACTTAAAACATTACCCTGGATATAGCTTTTTGGAGCCAGGCGCTGCGCCAGTGTGTTTAACGGGATGATTAAAATATCACCGCCACGAATTTTCTGTAACGCATAAAGGGTAGTTAACCTTTCGGCAATAATATCCTGATGCGGTGAAAATATATCGTAGGGCAGGGTTTCCCAGTCAGGCAGATGAAAAAGTGTTTGTTTTTCATCTTTATAGAATTCAATCTCCTTGGTTAATGCGTCGGCGTGGATAACGTCTTCCACAATAATGACCAGTGGGCCATTAGTGTGCTTGCGAGAGGTCTCTACGATGGATAATGCCAACGAACTACCGTATAGCCTGCTCCACCAGGTTTGTTTGTGTTTTTCGGGGATTTGAAGTTGTAACAAGGGAATATCGACTACTGTTGTGATTATGGGTTGAAATTAATGTATTCAGAAGGTGAATTATCCCGCTCTGACTACATCAATACAAGGTGCAATGAATAATTTTTTTCCCCATGGTGGAATACCATGCAGGGTGCTTCACTGGTAGACTGATTTTATGGATATAAATACATTTATTACAAACCATGAAATAACCATACGACTGAGTTTCTTTTTTGGCGTATTTATTATTATGGCAATATGGGGGGGGTGTTGCACCCAGGCGGCAACTTATTGTTCCTAAATTACTGCGCTGGACGAATAACCTGGCTCTGGTGTTTTTAAACAGTTTGATTCTTCGTCTACTGTTTCCTGTAGCTGCTGTTGGTATGGCATTTTTTGCCAATAAACAGGGCTGGGGCATCTTCAATTATTACTCTATACCTTTTCCGGTTGCTGTTATTGTCTCAGTTATTATCATGGATGGCATGATTTATTTACAGCATGTCATGGTGCATGCAGTGCCAACTTTATGGCGCTTACACTGCGTACATCATGCCGACCCTGATATTGATGTGACCACGGGCGCACGTTTTCATCCACTGGAAATTATTCTGTCGATGTTGATTAAGTTTGCGGTCATTATTGTTTTAGGTCCCCCTGTGATTGCGGTAATTATTTTTGAAATATTATTAAATGCTACGGCAATGTTTAATCACAGTAATGTGCGTTTAAATTTAACAGTGGATAAATATTTGCGCTTGTTTGTTGTTACACCGGATATGCACAGGGTGCATCACTCAGTTGAAGCGGATGAAACCAACAGCAATTTTGGTTTTAATCTGCCGTGGTGGGATAGATTATTCGGCACTTACCGTGAACAGCCGCGTGCAGGGCACGAAAAAATGGTAATTGGCATTCATCAATTTAATCAACCCAGTGAAGTTACCTGGTTGCATAAAATGTTGCTATTGCCTTTTATTGGCAAGATAACGGAGTATGTAATCAATAGTCGTTACAAAAATAATGAATAATGAGCAACTAAAAGGTCACCTGTCACCTCTCCCTCTGGTCGAGATGACATTAAAAAAAGATAATAAGATATTGATAAATAAATGAATAAACGTTTAATCCGGGTCATAATCGCTCTGACCTTAGTGCTGGCCATATCGGTAGCCATTTATTACCGTAATGATTTTAGTGTAGATTTGATTGAACAGTGGGTTCATCAGGCGGGCTGGTGGGCACCGGTTATTTTCATTCTGGTCTATATCATTGCTACTGTATTGTTTTTGCCGGGTGCTGTTTTTACCTTTGCCGGCGGCATTATTTTTGGTCCCGTGCTGGGTGTTTTATATAACATGACGGGTGCGACAATTGGTGCTGCTTTGTCCTTTCTTGTTGCTCGTTATCTTGCATCAGATATTGTTTCAAAACGCTCTGCTGGCAAGTTAAAACAGTTAATCAATGGTGTTGAGACTGAAGGCTGGCGTTTTGTGGCATTTGTGCGATTAGTGCCGCTTTTTCCATTTAATTTGCTGAATTATGCTTTAGGTCTAACCAGAATACGTTTTATTGAGTATGTGCTTGCTACCTTTGTTTTTATTATTCCCGGCTGTATTGCCTATACCTATATAGGCTATGCCGGTAGAGAAGCAATCAGCGGTGCTGATGGTTTTATAAAAACATTATTAATTGCCATAGCCTTATTAGCCGTTGTTATGTTTTTACCACGTTTTATAGCAACCATTCGACGTGGGGCGAGTATTGATGTTACCGAGTTAAAACGCCGTTTAGCACAGCAGCAAACACTGGTACTAGATGTTCGCACAGAAGCAGATTTTCAGTCGAAAGGGCACGTTGACAATGCCTTGAATATTCCAGTCGAGAAGCTCGAACAACAATTGTCGAAACTTGATGATTATGTCATGCAATCCATTTCTATCATTTGCACAACCGATAAACGCTCAGCAAAAGCAGCCAATATTTTATTAAAACATGGTTTTCAGGATGTTCGTGTAGTACGCGGCGGTATGACAGACTGGCTCAAACACACATAAACGCCTGTAAGAGCGGAGCATAATTATAATACTTTTATCGAAGCGAAAAGTATTGTGAAGCAAGCAACATGACACCTGCATATTCTAGTTAAGCTGACTTTCTGGCCAGGATGCTACCGTTCGATGTTGAGCAGGATAACCTCTATACTCAGTGGGTATCCCCATTTTTCTGCAAAATTGAACTTGTCCAGATCTTGAATTCTCCCTGGAGTGTTGCTGCAGTATGTTTCCCTGTCGGTGTTATCGATTCGATATGGAGTAAGCCACCGTTGCCAGTATAGTTACCCCGTCAAAATATTGACAATATAAGAATATTCTAATATAATTTCGAGGTTTTACTAGCCAAATTTTGATATGACAACTTCCTCACAGGAATCTATTCACGCGAACCGAATTGCCACAATTATTAGTTGTGTTATTTTCATTTTAGTTGCCATTAACGGTCTCTTCACCTATTCAGGCGCTCACCTGTTTATTAAAGAAATGCTGTTTGCCATTTTGTTTGCTGTTGCTGTTCAATTCTCCATAGCGATAAGTCTTATTGCCTTACCTTATGTAAAAGGTCTGGGCAAAATTGTATTGCTAGTGGTGTATCTCGCGGCATTAACCCTGTCAACATTATCGGCATACGCTTTCATTTATAACTCAGGTTTACCCGGTACACTGGGTGATAGTACTGCGGTTAATGTACAGCTTAAGGCGCGTGTTGCAGATCAGCTGAGTGAAGTTATATCGGTTGAACAGGCTTTTATAGATGTTAAAACAGAACAACTGGCTTATTTAAACCGACAGGCTGAAGAGGAAGCACTGAGAGGTTATCGCTCTGGGCTGGGTGCTGGCAAAGGACCCGCTTATTACAAGAAGATGGAAATGTTGCGGGCAGATGAAGTTCGTTTTGAGGCTCAGAAACGTAAGTATGAAGAAGCCAAAATCATTTATGCTGAAATGAATAGCGAGTTAGCTCAGCAATCTGACGGGCAGCGCGAAAAACTGATACTGCTTCTTTCGCGCCTTAAACCCGTGCTGATAACAGATGAAGCCAGGCAGATCGTGACCGATATTTCTCAAAGCAAACTGGCCGTTATTGTAAGTCCGGTTGAAACCGCTATGGCTGTCATCATGGACCGGGATGCTTATTCAGTCCAGCTGGCGGTGAGTATTGTCTGGGCTGCCGTATTTGATTTACTGGCGTTATTCATGGGTATTATTCGTTATTATATTTTACGTCCAGATTACTCAATTTTAACGGTTATCTACGATTCTATTGCAACGTTTGTCACGTTTATTATTCGTCTGGGTTACATCAAAAAAGATGCGCGTCATAAGTATAATCTTGAGTTACAGAATCAAAGTCATGGCACGTCTCTCAACTCATCTGAAATGCAATCTTTTGCTACCTAGTGCCAGACCGAAAAGTAGATAACCCCCAAAATAAAACCTTATTTTTTATATGGGTATAACCTGTATTTTTATCTCAAATGTAAATTTTTAAAATCAGGTTGTTTTTTGCTCAATAACGCCTTATTTGACAAAACTCAGGCGCAACTTCCTTGTAAAAGTAGGTTGTTATCTCTTTATTTTTTCTAAGCTACTAGCTTAATCTTATCTCGCCTTCGCTTTTCCTGTTTCCTGGTCTCACTGATTAATTCGGAACCGAGCTTTTGTATGTTTCTTGCCACAATAGCGAAAGCAACATAACGCTTAAATCCAGTGATGCCATGATCCGGACATTTATCCAGACCATGGACTTCCAATGCATTGATTCCCGATTCTACCGCCGAGTGTTTCCGCTTTGCAGTTCTAAATGCCTGGCTGCTTTCACGTTCTTTTTCTGTTTTATTACAGCGACCTTTTTTGGGCAGGGTTAAATAACTTAGTTTTTCGGATAACACAATCTGGTTTTCAGGAGAATGAAAACCTTTATCATGGCAGCCAATGAATTTAGGAGGGTAGCGTTCCTGTGTTTCGCTAGTGATGGCTATCGCTATTGTATTATCGGTTTCTTTTTGCATGACACGGTGATGTAAAATATAACCTGAGTGCGCTTCCATGATGCAAACTCTTAATCCGAGTTCAACGGGTACGCCAGCTTTGCCTTTGTTAATCCATTCGGTGTGCGGTTGAAAAAGGGAAAATACTTTTTCACTATGGGGGATCTTTTCACCTTTAATAACACGGCGTTCTATCTGTTCTATCTGGCGTTGTGCATGGTCTATAAAAGTCTGTATTTCAAGGGCTTTTGTCCTACCTGCCAAACTGATGCTGGCAACTTCTGCATCCAATGTTGCGCGGCTTTTGTGGATAAACTGCAGGCTAAGTTCAATGTAATCATGATGCGTCTGTATGATGGCGGCCCATTATTAGCAATCCAGGGTTTTTGTTTTTTTGTCTTGTCTTTTGATGTTGAGCGTTTTATTTGTTGCGCTGCTCGATAAGCTCTTTTTACCTGACGAATATTATATTTGCTTTGTCGCCAGCCATCCTGTTTAGTTATCGCTGCATAATCAGCTGTCAGGGCGATAACTTTTCTCATCGCATCAAACAATAGATTAATATCCGTTGGCGGTGCTTATCAAGACATGGGCACATTGGTTTCAACCACAAAAGAATCGCAACGTCCCGTCAGGCAATCTTTTTTTTTAAGTTTTAACCCGGCGCTAACGACAACCTGATTGATCTCATCGAGTATCTCAGGGGTGAATAACTGAACATTGTCTTTGAGTGTTTGCAGACTATACGTCTTGTCATCATCGGTAAAACCATGTCCTAACATTTGCCTGATGGTATTGTGATGATTAACCAGTTCCTGCAGCCGATCATAATCACAGTTCAAACTAAGTCGCAATGAACCCATGACAAATATTTTCCACCACATCATGCCAGGGCGACCCAGTTCTATGTTAATGTTTTTTGAAGTGAGCTTTTCTAATATTTGAAATATTTGTTCACGTAATTTGTTATCTGAGTAAAGATATTGCAAGCCTCTTAGTATTTGGGGTATATCGTCACGTGAGCGTGGGTCCAACCTGATGTTGGCAATATCGAGCTCACCTAACTGAAGTTGAGATTGTGTGGCTGCACGCATGGTTTTTTTCCAGTGAAGTTTGAATGAATTTGGTTTATTCTGGGTGTATTATGCCATTTTTGGGGCTTTATAG
>CAYQXD010000079.1:0-13972 GCA_964421315.1 uncultured Thiotrichaceae bacterium
CGAACAGTTACATAACAAAACTAGAAGTAAAACGGAGAAATGGCCGAGCGGCTGACTAAAATCGTCAGGAACGATTTTGAACATCAGTGTATTTTACTGATGGCCCGCAGGGCAAAATACAGGAAGTATTTTGTAACGCGTGCTCCGACAGGGGTGTGCCTTTGTTCAGTATATGCCAGGCCGAACAGTTACATAACAAAACTAGAAGTAAAACGGAGAAATGGCCGAGCGGCTGAAGGCGCGCCCCTGCTAAGGGTGTATAGGGTTTATAGCTCTATCGAGGGTTCGAATCCCTCTTTCTCCGCCATATTTTAATAATGTTTTTTAAAAATGAATCAGTGAGTTTGTGGTTCATTTACATTGACGTAACTAGCATAAACCTAGATAATGCGTCCTCGCAGCCAAAACGACAAATAATGCGCCTGTAGCTCAGCTGGATAGAGTACTCGGCTACGAACCGAGCGGTCGGAGGTTCGAATCCTTCCAGGCGCGCCATATAAAACAAACAGTTATCGATGTTGTCGGAAGCTGTTTTTTTATTTCTGGCCTCAGGTGTGCCGGATAATGTGCGGCTAGAACCGAGTGGTCGAAGCTTAGTATGTTTTTCGTTCTTTGTGTTTCTATTATAAAAACAAATAGTTACAAGTGTATCAGGACACTATAAATTGCTCACTAAACTAGAGGTGTAGCAAAAAATGTAGCTATTTTCCCGAGTGGCCGACATAAGATATTTGATATCCCATGGCTTTGTAACCTTTTTCTCTTTTGTTGAACATTCTTTCTAACATTGGAATGGACGAATCAACATAGTCATAAATGGTAACCAGGTCTTTACCTTCAGATTCACGATGTATTCTGCCTGCGTATTGTGCTAATGAGCCTTTCCAGGCGATAGGTAGTGCTAAAAACAATGTATCGAGTTTTGGCAGGTCAAAACCTTCTCCAATATATTTTCCTGTTGCGACAATTACCTGGGCTTCATCAAGTTGCTCATTGGCTGCTTTGCGTTCTTTGGTGCGCATTGCGCCTATAAGGAACACTGTTTGAATGTTATTTTCGATGAGAAGGTTGTTAATCTGTTCGGCATGTTCGCGACGCTCGGTTAATACTAACGGGTGTTTGCCCTCAGATATTTTTGTAATGACATCAGAAACAATTTTTTTGGTTCGTTCATAATCTTCAGTTAGCCAACGGTATACGTCAGTAATACGCGGTCTTTGTTCGGCATTAAATAGATTTTCTGCTGGTGCGCTGTATAGTTTGGTTACAATCACCTGTTGCTCAAATTTTTCTGTATGGTTCGATTTTACTTTGTGGCGAATTGGGCCAGCAAGCATAAAAATAATCTTCTGATGTCCGTCTTGTCTGTCTGGTGTTGCGGTTAAACCCAGTACGTATTTTGAGTGCACTTCATTGAGTAGCATTTCGTAGCGTGGTGCGGAAATATGGTGACACTCGTCGATAATGATTTGACCATATTGCTGAATTATCGGGTCGATAGAATTATCTTTTTTATTAATGAGACTTTGATAGGTGGCCACATCAATTTGCCCGGTTGGTTTTCTCTTACCGCCACCAATACTGCCAATATCTACGTTACACAAAAAAGATTTTAAACGTTCCTGCCACTGTTCGAGTAATTGAAGGCTGTGGGTTAGTATTAAGGTGTTTGTTTTTCGTTTAACAATAATGCCTATTGCAGCGACGGTCTTACCGAAAGCGGTAGGTGCATGTAAAACGCCAATGTTGTGTTTAGTCATGGCATTAACTGCTTTGGTTTGGTCACTTCTTAGTGTGCCGAGAAAATTTAATTTTTTGAGTTTGTTACCTAGCTGCCGTTTGTCATCAATATCGATAGTAATATCTTGTTCTTTAAGCAAGTCTATAGCTTCATCAAAACAGCCTCTTGGTAAAAACAAGTAACCTTGTTCTAGACGAGCGCATGAAATATATCTTGGAATCCCATGCGTTGAAAATCGTAATGCCTGTGTTTTGAAAAATACGGGATTGGAAAAGCTTGCTAAACGTTTGAGCCGTGCAATTAAGGTAGGCGGCAGTTCTAAAATTTTAATATAAAGGTAATTGGCTAATGTAATAGTAAGCTGTTCTGGACAGTTCTCAATTTGTATTCGTTTGTTTGCAAGTCCTTGCTCCCAGGGAGGTCGATTGTCTATTATCTTTGAATTTGTATATGCAGATATGGAAGGTGTTAGTTGAGATAGTAAATTGTCCAATTGAGTTGAAGAGATGCTTTTTATGTGAGACAGAAATTTCCATTGATCATGGTAAGGTTTCAGGTTTATATCAACAAACAGGCTGTTGCCCCGTTGTCTTGCCTGATATTGAAGCGGCAATGCAATGAGGTTACCGAAACCACCTTCTGGCATCAGATCCTGATTAGGAAACAGGCGGTCATAAGATTCGAATGATAAATCAGGATGGATTTCCATTGCTTTATCAAGTAATCCAAAACCTAAGAGTCTGGCGTCCTTGGCAAATACCGGTTCTGAAAAAAACATCCAAAGGTGAGCGCCATTCCCTGAGCGTGATACTTCAATGGCATGAGGGACATCCAACTCTGTGCAAGCTTTAGCCAAAGCTACTATCGATTTTTGCCAATCATTTTTATCAAAATCTGCCGCCAGTAAATGGCAGGTATTATCCGTGAGGAGAGGGTACAAGCCGATAACTTGTTTTCCTGACAGATGATCGTAAATAATTTGATCGTCAAGTGTTTTATATTTCCTGTTAGAGCACTCGCCGCATTTAATTTTAGGTTTGTTGCAGACATCTTTTACCCACTCGTTATCACAGGCAACGGAATAGCCGCTTCGTCCTTTTGTGTTTTCCCAACGATTAGCGAAAATATCAGATCGACCTCTGAATAACTTTTGAAAAAGTGCAACCTTTTGATTTACTGAAAGCTCTGTAGCAATGCTTTGTGGGTTTGATGACGGTTGTAGAAGAGCTTCCCGCTTTTCAATTAATGCCTTTTTCTCAAGTTCTAATGAGGCTAACTTATGATTAATGCTTTCGATTTCGTCATTGGTTTCACTGCCTGAAATGGTAGGTCTATTAGTTTTCTGATGCATACAGGTTGGTGTCGCTAATCCTTAAGTCATATGGAATACAGCGGAGATTATGTGAATAGTATTCTTATGTAAACCTTGACTTTAATTGGTATATTGCTATTCTTTATTCGCAAATCGCGAACAGAGAATAATTATGCACCTAAAGTCACAGGATGTCTTATTTTTGTTGAAATTGGTATCGATCAAAAATAATGACTGGTCTTTCAGTAAGATAGCCATAGAATTAGGAATGAGCCCCTCAGAGGTTCATGCTGCATCTAAGCGCGTTGTTAAGGCAAAATTAGCCATCAAACAAGCAGAGCAAGTTAGGCCAATCATTATGAATTTACTGGAATTTCTTACTTTTGGAATTCAATACGTTTTTGTACCTGAGCGTAGTGGCTTGAACAGAGGAATGCCTACTGCGCATGCGGTAGAACCGTTGGTGTCTCATTTTATGTTAAACAATGAACCACCACCTGTTTGGCCAGATTCTGAAGGTGAGGTGCGTGGAGAATCATTTTCTCCCCTGTATAAGTCTGCACCGTATGCGGCAAAAAATGATCATGAACTCTATCAGCTATTGGCACTTGTTGATGCTATTAGAGGTGGTCGGGCCAGGGAGCGGGAAATAGCTAAAAAGGAATTAAAGGTGAGGCTTGAACATTATGGTTAATGCGCAAAACCCAAATATAGAAATATTATTACTAGCCGTAAATCAGCTCGATGATTTAGTTGATGAAATGGTCTTTATTGGGGGGTGTGCAACCGGTCTATTAATAACAGATGCCGCAGCGCTACCAATACGCGCTACGAAAGATGTCGATGCTATTGTGCAAGTTGCAACTAAAACAGATTATTATAAATTGTCAGAAAGATTACGTCAGCAAGGGTTTGTAGAAGACACTAGTGACGATGCACCATTATGCCGATGGGTTACTGATAAAGTTACGCTTGATGTTATGCCAACTGAAGCTGATATTTTGGGTTTTGGAAATAAATAGTTTACAGCCGCAATGATTAATGCAGAGATAATTTCCTTGGCTGGTATAGTTGATATTCGAATGGTCTCAGCACCTTACTTTTTGATCACAAAACTTGAAGCGTTTGATGGTCGTGGTAATGGCGATTACCTTTTGAGTCATGATATAGAAGATATAATTGTTGTGATGGACGGAAGGCCAGAATTAGCAGAAGAGGTAAGACAGTCTGAGTCAGCACTTGTGGATGAGTTAGCAACACGTTTGCAAGAGTTGCTTGAAGATAAACAGTTCGTAGATGCAGTATCTGGCTACATGCCAACAGATGAAGTAAGTCAAAGTCGTGTAGAGCGAATTTTTAATACAATTAAAAATATTTCTTATAAGAAGTGAGTGTGTGAAACAATAAATCTGGTGTAGCGGAAAATGTCCGTAAACAGGACTCAATTACCCTCAAAATGACTAAATATTACTCAAAACAGGCGCAGTCCAAGGCGGCAGTTATTGATTAATATATTGTTATATTTCGTAGATTCATGGCGGAGCTGATTACTGACCAGGACACATGGCTCAGATGGAAGGGAAAAATGCCTGTGATTTACAACAAGTCTTAGTTAGGGAACCTCTGATTAAGTCGTGAATCGGCATCTTGCCGGTTAAACAGCCCTGTTTCCGCGTTGTGGAACTTCGTAATAGCCCTGCTATTGACTACAGGACGTAGGTAAGGAGCGGTAGCTTTACGCGCATTCCACGCCTTGAACCAGAAACGTTTAACCGACAATTTTCTCGACCCAGACTTAATCAGAGATTCCTTAGGTAATCTGGAAAATCAAAACGCATCAACCACAAAATCCACAAAGGCACGTACTTTTGCGGTGAGATATTGCCGGTGTGGATACACTGCGTACACGTCATATTTAAGTTGATCATAATCCTCTAAAATAATCTGCAACTCACCACTTGCCACTTCTTTTTCACAGGTAAATAACGGCAGCCGTGTTATGCCAAGACCCTGTGCCACCATTGCTACTTCGATTTCAGCACTATTACACATCGCACGTGGATCAATCGTGATACTGGAGCGTACTCCGTCTTTATAAAAAATCCATTGTGTCGGTGTCGGCGAGAGAGAGTAGGCGATACAATCGTGCTGTGTTAAATCTTCAGCCCGTTTCGGGCAACCTTTGCGTTTTAGATAATCGGGCGATGCCACGACAACGCCCCGGGACGAAGTGAATTTTCGTGCCACCAGGTTACTGTCTTTAATCTCACCAACACGGATCACTACATCGTAACCTTCTGTAACCACATCAATAAGGCGGTCATTAAATTCCACTTCCAGTTTCACCTCAGGATAGCGATGCATAAACTGTGATAAAACATCGAGTAAGTACTTAGAACCGAAACTTCCTGGTGCATTAATACGTAGTAAGCCGCTGGGCTTTTCCTGTAACTGGTTGATCGAACGCTCTGCATTTTCTGCATCAATCACTATCTGACTGCAGCGTTCGTAATAAGCGCGGCCCGCATCAGTCAGGCTGATAGTGCGTGTGGTGCGATTAAGTAAACGGCTACCCAGGCGTTTCTCCAGACGCGTGATTACCTTACTGACGTAAGAAGTGGAGTGCCCCAATGCGTGTGCTGCAGCGGTAAATGAACCAGCATTAATGACACCAACAAATACGGCAACACCATCTAATAGGTCTGTATTGGCGACTTTCTTGACCATTTTCGTTTTTTACGCTCTATTTGGAAACAGTGTCTTTCTATATACCATATTTATAAAGTTATGTTAACAATATATACTTTTTCCATGTTATTGAACTAAGCCATTTTTGGCCATTTACCGAGGGAGACAGCCGCATGAAAATACTCGCATTCGCAGCAACAAGCAGCACCAGGTCCATCAACAAACAGCTGGTCAGCTACGCCGCCAGCCTGCTTGAAGAGACAGAACTTGACAAGATAGAAACTGAGATACTCAATCTCAACGATTATGAGATGCCTTTATTCAGTGAAGATCGAGAAGACGAACTCGGTCAGCCCGAACTGGCAAAAGCCTTTCTGGATAAGATTGGCAACAGCGATGCGCTTATTATCTCCTTTGCTGAACACAACGGCTCATACACCGTGGCTTATAAAAACATCTTTGACTGGGCATCACGCATCAACCCGAAAGTATTTCAGGACAAACCCATGATTATGCTCGCCACGTCACCCGGTCCCGGTGGCGCATCCAGTGTTCTGGCAACGGCGATTGCATCAGCACCCTTTTTTGATGGTGATGTAAAAGCCAGTCTTTCAGTGCCCAGTTTCTACGACAATTTTGATGTTGAAAAGGGTCGTATTAATAATGATGAAATTAATACACAACTACTTACTACGGTGAATAGTTTGTTAAAAAGTGCCACAGTAGTATTGAGACAGGCCATTTGAAACACATGTTTATCTAACAGCCGATGGAGAATATTATGGAAATTTTAAAACGAGACAATTTGCATGAAGGCGGATTTGCCGGTTTAAAAGAGCATCGACTGGTAAAAGAGCCAAAATTCTTTGGCCCGCAAGAAAACAATGACGGCAGTTGGCCCGGCATCGGCAACTTTGTCTACCTTGCCGATGCTCGCTTTATGCCGCACGGTGAAACACACATGCACAGTCATCATGAGATAGATGTTATTTCAGTTATGGTCAACGGGAACATCAAACATGAGGGCTCTCTGCAACATGGAAAAGATCTGTCGCGTGATGATGTGCAGGTACAACGTTCTGGCGGTGAGGGTTTTTCTCATAATGAAATCAACCCGGATGCAGAATGGAACCGCATGATCCAACTGTGGGTTTTACCCGAAGTTGCCGCTCAGGCGGCAGACTATAAAGTGTATAAGCCGGTAGCAGGTGAACTCACTCGTATCTATGGTGGCGAAAATAACGGTGATACCGATTTTCCAGCAAAAACAAAAATGGATGTCGCGCTGCTGGGCAACGGGCAACAGATAGAAGTGAATGAGCCGTTTCTTGCCTACATCACACGTGGAAAAGGTATGGCGAATAATGAACCGGTAGAAGAAGGTGATTTGATTCGTGGTGAAGCAATAAAGTTTAAAGCATTGGAAGATGTGCAGTTAATCGTTATACATGCAGGATGAAAATATAATGAGGTCGAATAAGCAGGTATTGCCGCCAAATCGTCATGCCATGAACAGTTGAACAGGGAGGAATAAAATGAAAGGGATAAAACAGAAGGGAGGGCTAAAATTTCAATCAACTGTAAATGGGGTGTTAAAAGGAAAATTAAAAACCGATAACGATCCCACTAATTAACCGATCAGTTTGTTTGAATTGCCCAAATAAACCATCCTCGTTGCCATAAAAAATATCAGCGCCTGCATATAGATTTATTTTGTCGTTGTACTCATATGTAATTTTCGGGCGTAACATGCCATCTTTGTAATCAATGTCATGCAAGATTAGTATTTCAGCATGCAATGTTTGATTCATATAATCCTGTTTGATTAAAAATGTTATTTGCGTATTGAGTTCATCTCTAATCATTCCGGTTTTGTGGTTATCGAGATACGTTTGAAATATCTGCGTGCTCAGTAATGTATCGGTAAATCCATGCCAGTCAAAGCCGAGTACATATTTGAGTTCGCCTGTTTTTACAACGCCATCAGCATCAAGCGGGTTTGTTGTTGAGATATATTTATCTGTTAAGTAGCCGATTTCACCGCGTAAGGTTAAATCGCCAAAGGTATTGCTGAATGTGCCACCGATTAAATGGGTGCGTTTATATTGTGGGTTGATGATTACGTTTATACCGGTTTTTGTTGCGTTTATCGTTCTGAATAAAACGGGTGTATCGTCGTAGTGGTAAAGGTAGTTGAAGGTCAGATCCCAGCCGTGAGTAAAGGTTGATAGGCGAAAACCGGCATTGGCATCTTGTAACAGGTTGTTGGGTGTTATTGTTGAGTTGATCTCTATATTTGTACCGGCTGGTGTCGGTGGAATAATTATTGGCGAAGTGAATTGGTAGCTGCTGCCTGGTGTGGCAAATTTGTGGTATGTCTGGTCGAGTATCAGCAATAGTTGTAAAGTTATATCGTTGATGGGTATCTCTGCATTGGCTGTCCATAGTGGAATACGTGACTGCTCAAAACCATCAAGAATAAACTCGCGAAAGTCTTGTGGGTTGACGATATCAAGCACCTTGAGTCCATCTGATTTTCCCCAGACAACCTGTTGCTTGCCCAGCATGACTATGCTGTTGTTGATATAGGTATCAAGGTAGAGTTCACGCAGTTCTGCCTGGTTAAAATCGCCGGGTGATAGATTGTCTTTTGCGTCAGTGCGCATACGTACAATTGTGGTGATGCTTGACTCTTCAGCAACATCGATTTCCAGTTCGGGTTCTATCATCAGTTGCAGTTTTTGCGTGTTGCCATCTTGTGTATTCACTGCCCACTCACTTTCAATGCGTGTGTTTAAAGTGCTGCTATTAAGTAGTGATTCCAATGTATCGCCAGCAATAGCTGCTGGTGATACCAGAAAAGTTAAAACCAGTACGTTACAGGCCGCGTCGTATCGCGCGTTGGGTAAAAAAATCATCACGCACCTCCTTGTGGTAAATCACATCACTAAAGATAAACACCGTTTTATGGCCCGTTTTGTGGTTGTTAACTTCGAGGCGATGTGCGGTCCAGATGCCATCGATTTGTTTGATGTCTTTGAACAGTGTGGTTTTTAGTGGTTTGCCGCGCACGTCATAAAACTCGGACTTACGGCTCATCCAGATGTTTTTATCAACCCATTGAATGACTTTTCCGTAACCCAACTCGATGGTGACTTTATTATTAACCGGAATGGCTTCAATAACGTAGGTCGGGTTTCCGTTTAGATCTTCTTCGCGTAATGTTTTGCGTGTGTAATCTTCCAGTGTTACCTTGCTTTCTTTTTTAATGTCTTCGTAGGTGAAGTCGGTGCCGAGGAAATAATCACCGCGGTCGGATGCTGAGATGCGTCTTACCTTGCGCATGGCGGGCAGGTATAACCATTGGTCGTCGTCTTTATCTGCATCAGGGTAATCGTATGTCAGGAACGCGGTTTTTTTGATATTGCGTGGTTTCAGGTAATGAATGACGGTGCGTTTTTCATCGCCGAAATATTTTCGGTAGGAGACGGTTTCACGGATACGTTGTTTACCACGTTTATCGGTGAGTATCATTTGCAAATTTCGCGACTGGGAGATGCCTTCGTCGCGGGCGTTTATGTTTTTGGCGATTTGTTCTCCTGTGGGTAGGTTGTTGTTTGCTATAACGGTGTGGCTGGTTATGAGTGCAAGAGTTGTTACTAATGTTTTCAATGTGCTCATGATTATTTCCTCTTTAGTTATATTTGTTTTCTGTCATCCTGACCGAAATGGAAGGATCTTATGGTTGTGGTGTTTAAGATCCTTCGGCTGCGCTTATTCCCATGGATGGGATGTATGCAGAAAATGCAGGAGCAATTTTCAGTCAGGATGACAGTTAACAAATTCGGTTAGTTAGCCTTTACTTCTTCCAGCGTTTTTAATGTGTCCTTCGGTTTTACAAAGTTGGGTTCTATTACTTTGATCAATGCTGGCAATACCGTCATGCTGGCAAGAAAACTCACTGAGACAGCAACCGCAACCAGGGTGCCGAATCGAATCAGCGGAACCACTTCACTGCTAATCAGTACGCCGAACCCCAATGCCAGTGCCAGGAAGTTAAAGAACAGTGCTCGACCGGTAGACGGGTATAGCCTGGTGATGGCTTCATCGATGGAGTGGCCTTTGTCTTTGATCAGCACCACCAGACGTTCTACTGTGTGTACCGCGAAGTCGACACCCAGACCGATAGCGATGGCGGCAAACATGGAGGTACCAATGGCTAACCAGATACCGGTGTAACCCATGACGGCATAAATCAGCAGTATGGATAAGGCGACAGGGGTGAGTGTGAACAGGCCGGCAACAACAGATCGCAGTGAAAAGGCCGCCATTGCCCATACCAGTAATAATGAGATAATCACACTGGCTGCATGATTGTCACCCAGGCTTTTTATCCAGTTGTAATCAACATTAACGCGGCCGCTTAAGTTGGCGGTGATCTCTGCTGCATTAAAGGATGACTGGATGTAGCGTTTTACGCTCTCGACCACAACGACCTGATGCTGATACTGCCCACTATCCATACGGATGCGAACGTTGGCCAGGCGGTAGTCATAATCGACTTCTTCCTCAAAGTCGTCCGGGTCACCACTGGCTGAATACAGCAGGAAATACTGTGCGATTAAATCGGCGTTATCCGGTAGCTGGTAGGCTACTTTTTTATCTTCGTTTAATGCGCGGTTCATCTGTTTTAGATAATCAACAATGGAGGTTGAACCGTTTACGTGTGGCAGTGTGCTGACATAGTCCTGCAGGTCTTCGATGCGTTGCAGATTCTCGGGTTTAAACAGGTCTTCGCTTTGCGGTGTTTCCACCACGATGTCGAGATAATGCACGCCATCAAAATGCTCATTAATAGCTGTGTCAGCCAGCACGATCCTTTCATCTTCCTGGAAGGTGGTGATGCGGTCTTCATTCAGTACCAGTTTGCTGGCACCGAAAACGCCGGCGGTGACGATGATGCCGGCAAGCACCAGAACAGCTACCGGGTATCTAATAACGCCACGACCGAGAGAAGACATGGCAGTCGCATAGATGTCAGCCTTTTGACTGGTTTTAAAGTTCTTGCTGGTATGCAGCTTCATCATACTTAAGGCCGCTGGAACCACGGTTAATGAAAATATCCAGGCAACGGCGACACCCAGCATGGCGAACAGTCAAAAAAATTGCATAGGTGGCATGCCGGCTGAAATACTCAAACCTAAAAAGCCTGCCATGGTAGTGAAGGTGGTTAGGGTGACAGGTCGCCACATGTGAACCATGGTACGAATCACCACGTCACGTGATGAGTCTTCAGGATTTTCTGCGGCTTCTTCGTAGTACTGACTGAAGATGTGAATAGAATCTGCCACTGCGATGCCGATAAGTACCACAGGCAGGGCATTGGTAATAACAAAAAATGGAATACCAAATGCCGCCATTACACCCAGTGCGCTAGCAACGGTGCCTAATACAACAACATTGGGGATCATGGTTGCGCGCCAGGTTCTAAAGGCGATAAATAAAACGATGGTGATGATTAATCCGGCAATTGGATTTAGACGTGTTGCATCGGAATCGATGTAAGCGCCCATGTAACCACTTACGTCATATATATGTAGAATAATTTATTTGCACGATGCACACTTGTATAATTTTGTTATACGCAGCTGTTTTTTATTGAGTACATTTTTAACCGACAATCTAACTACAGGAATAATAAGCAATGCAGATAGAATAAGGCTGAAATACTCATAGCCACTGAGCACACCAATACTGATGATGCTCGTGACAATTAGATAGCTTTCATTTTTAAACAATGTTGTTTGCTTCATAATTTTCTCCAGCTCAATACCAAACAATGGTGTCCTAACACCGCCTCTGTTTTTACTAACTATTCAGATGTGGCAAACCACCTTCTGCATTCATCTGCGACAATTCATCATAACCGCCAATACTCTGGTTGTTGATAAATATCTGTGGCACTGTGCGTAATCCACTGAGCTTGATCATCTTGTGTAAGCTTTCAATATCATTGCTTACATCAATTTCCTGAAAGCTCAGTTTTTTGCTTTTTAGTAATGCTTTTGCTCTTACACAAAAAGGGCAGTTGGGTGTAGAGTAAACTTCTATATATGGCATGTTTTTCTCGTGTGTATTTAATTTCTTGTTGATAAAAATCAGGTTAGTTTTTTCTGATATACAGGGTCATAATATTTACCTCTTAATTGCAATGGATTTTATCGCCCGGATCTCATTGTTGGTCAGTCCATGCATGTTTTGAAAACATCGAGTCAAGATCAGTATGGAAAATATGATTCGAATAATTACTGATTGTCTTCACAGCAATGGCAAGTATGATTTCAAGAATGTCTTTCTCTCTGTATCCGGCAGCCAAAAATGTTTCCACTTCTGTGCGGTCAGGCAGGCCGCGTTTAGTTAGCATTACTCGCGTAAAAACACTTAAAGCACTGAGCTGATGTTCGGGAACAGGTTTGCCATCACGAATAGCTGCCGTGACATCACCAGGAATGCCGGATGCTGCTTCAGCTAGAAAACTGTGTGCAGCCATGCAGTATTCACAACCGTTTGCCTGGCTGATGGCGAGAAAAATAACTTCCTGCTCCATTGAGCTGAAGCCCGATTTTTCACGGAAATCGGTATATCCATGTATATAAGTTCTCAATAGGCCGGGGGAGTTGGCCATAGCTTTATACATATTGGGAACGAAACCCATTTTTTTCTTTGCACCCTCAAGTAAAGCTTTTGCCTCTGGTTCGGCATCGTCGATTGTCTTTAGCGCTAGTGTCATTTTGTATTCGGATAACATGTGAACCTCATCATTGTTCGTTGTCGTAGAAAAAAGTTTCGACTTCAGTAGTGTTATCGCATGTATCGTGCCAGCTTTTAATTATTCGCAAGTCATTGAATAATAAGTAGATAAATGAAGAATGGTGGGTTTGCAATAATTACGATATATCGTGAATTACGAATTATTGTGAAATAGCAGACGAAATATTGAGAGTAAGCAAGTGCGAAAGAATTCGCATCTACAGTTGTCCCCACCCTAATGAAGCAGTTTTTGTAAAATGTCGATAGACGCGTTAATCCAGCATTGTAAAACATGGTTATAAATTGCCTCTTATTTTAAAGAAGTTGGTTGTAATACAGCGTCCGACTGACCGGCGATTTAACTTTGTGGTGGCTAGCCCCGGCAGTCTTTATACGGTCACCACGATCTTACCCTTCTGTTGGTTGGATTCCATGTAACGATGGGCATCGGCAATGTCGTCCAGCGCAAAGGTGCGATCAATGATGGGTTTCAGCGCGCCGGATTGCAGGCCTTGGTAAACGTACTGTTTGCCGCGATCAAGTCTCCTGGCATCTTTTGTAATTTCAAACAAGGTATAACCTCGCAGCGTTAAACCTTTCGCCAGTGATGTGAACAAAGGAAAGGGTGTCGCCTCCGGTGATAATGCACCGAATTCAAAAATAGTCGCACCCACAGCTGCGGCATCGGCGAGCGTCGCCAGCATGGGGCCAGCAACCGGGTCAAAGATGATGTTTGCGCCTTTGCCGGAAGTAATGCTCATGACTCTTTCTGCCAGGTCTTCATCATTCGTCACGATGACATGATCCGCGCCTGCATCTAGCAGAGCCTGTTTTTTATCAGCGCCGCGGGTTGTGGCAATGACCAGGGCGCCAGCAGATTTTGTAATCTGAATCGCGGCCAGTCCCACACTGCTGCTAGCTGCGGTAATCAATACAATATCCTCTTTTTTTAACTGGCCGATTTCAACCAGTGCACCGAAGGCGGTGAGGTAGGGCATCCAGATTGCCGTTCCCTCGATGGCTGATAGACTCTTGGGGTAATGCGCAACGGCGCTGGCCGGAACAATGGCGCTTTCACCATAGACGCCATACGCTCCCATCGAAAAACTGGGGATGGTGCTTACGCGATCGCCAATCTGGATATCATTGACATCAGGCCCGATAGCATCAATGGTTCCAGACGCTTCATAGCCGAGTCGCGAGGGAAGTTTGGGCTCTTCCAGATATTGTCCCCGCCGGAACATGATCTCAGCGCGGTTGAGGCCGATGGCTTCCACCTTCAGACGGACTTCGCCCTCACCAGGTTCTGTTAGTGGCAAGTCCTCGATTTTGAGTACATCAGCACTCCCGGTTTCATGAAAACGAATGATCTTTGACATCGTGGTTCTCCTTATAGATATGGGTTTGAATTGTGTGCGTAA
>CAYQXD010000080.1:0-13771 GCA_964421315.1 uncultured Thiotrichaceae bacterium
TTAAATTAAGTTCAGGATCTTTGAGTTTAAGACATTTAGATTTGGGGCATTTAAATCGATATTCGCATCGACGCTATTACCGATACTTGCTAACAAGTTATATTTTAGCATTAATTGGCTTTTTTCCTACCTGCGCTATATCAACACCGGAAGAAATAATACAGGCACTGGAACTTACACCCAATATCGACAATGGGGAAAAAATCTATCCCTTATGCGCAAGTTGTCACATGAAAAATGGCTGGGGGAAAATAGACGGCAGTTTTCCAGTAATCGCCGGTCAGCACCGTAATGTGCTGATAAAACAGTTGTCTGACATTCGCGACAAGAATCGCGATAACCCTACCATGTATCCGTTTACTGATCCATCCGTCATTGGTGGCTCGCAAGGCATTAGTGATGTGACCGCCTACATAGCTTCCATGGAGAAAGATCCGGAGCCGGGCATAGGCAGTGGCAAAAACCTTAAACTTGCTAAAAGCATTTATCAAAAACGGTGTTTACAATGCCATGGTGACAAAGGTCAGGGTAATAATGATGCTTTTTTTCCCAGACTGAAAGGTCAGCATTATGCCTATTTATTGCGCCAGTTAAAATGGATTCGCGATGGTTATCGAAAAAACGCTAATCCGGCAATGGTCGCCGAAGTTAAGACTTTATCAGATGAAGAACTGGATGCGGCGGCTGATTATTTGTCTCGGCTTTAAGTTTTAAAAAATAAAACATATATAATACAATCTCTTATCACTGTTTTATAATGTTAATTCTATAACATTATACAGTACCTGACTGCACCCCATATTGAACCCAAAGTTGATGCACTTTCCCCGGCTCTATGGTAACGATGTCTTTTGCCGCATTACTGCTTTCTACACAGAGCATTTTTTTATAGCCCTCTTCGCCAAGGTCGCCCATTTTTCTGGCAGTTTTCTGCCAGGGGTTCCAGACCACGGTGGAATGGCTGCCGCATTTAATAATAATGATATTTCGATTTAAGGTTTTGTCTTCTATTACACAGTCACTGGCCGTGTTGAGATAAATTCTGTCAACTTCTTCAGAGAAGTTTAACGGCCCGTGCTGGTGTTTACGCTTAAAACCTTCGAGTTTATCGAGATAGTCGGTATCATCCAGACCGTGTAGCGATACATTGCTGATATCGCCGACCTTGAAGTAGGTATGCAGTGCCTGACCAATGGTAATGGTCTTTGAACCATTGTTGTGGGTGATTAGCTCCATTTCCAGTTTTATGCCGATAGTTAGCTGCAACTGCACTGTTGCTTCGGCTGGCCACATGGCTTGCGTTGCCGACTGTGGCTGCATGGTGAAACTGATACGAGTACAACCATCGTCTAATGCTTCAGTACTAAGAATCTGCCAGTTTGTAGTGCGGGCAAAACCATGTGCGGGGTAATCTACATTTATCTCACGTACGCTGTCATATTGCCCAAACCAGGGCCAGCAAACAGGAATGCCGCCACGGACTGATTTACCGGGCGCAAAGCTCGCGTCTTCAGATAACCAGATGACTTCTTCTTCACCTTTTGGTATCCAGCTAAGCAGATGTGCGCCTTGCAGGCTAATTAAAGCGCTGGCGTAACGGTTCTGGATATCGATGATGGGTATACCACCCTCGCCTGCTTTGATGCTCAGTGTGTTATCGGGTGTGTGTAGTGCATGATTCTGGTTTAGTTGTTCTATGCCCATTTTATGTCAACTTGAAGAAAATGAAGAAGTTTAAGTTTACATGTTTTAAGCTTCCTTACTAACATTCATATCACTGGCAATAGCAGATCGTTGGGGTGAGGGTCGAACCCCAACAGACACCATGACTGTTCTCCGTCCTTTGGTTCGTAAACGGCACGTCCATGTGCCACTACTGTTGGGGTTCATAAAAAACATTCACCCCAAGCTACGGATTCAGGACTGTAAAAGTTCTAACCCGGACAGACTTTACATTTGTTAGTCCCGTGTAACTTTTCTCCCTTCTCGGTGAAAAACTGTTTTATGACAGCTGGGGCATGGTGGAATTCTCCCGGCTTTGTGAAAATGTAACACTTCACCGCATTGGTCACAGATCAACATTCCAGGACCGGTGACTTCACCGGTGTGATAGATATAGGACCTCTCGGCATTCTGTTTTAGCCGTAACAGTTCAACGGTGGTTTTATCAGCGGTTTCCAGCAACATGTACAGCAAGGCACTTTCAATAAGCGTTGTTTCAAAACCAAGCCAGTCTTTGAGATTTGTATCGGTTTCAGCAATATGGCTGATAGCATCATCAAGATCACGCTTGAGCCAGGTAGTCAGTTTCTCTGCGTCCACTTCTGACAATTCGCCAAGATCTACCGCTTTGTCTTTAGCTTCATCAATCAACTTATGCAGCAATGTACCGGTTTGTTCTTTAGCATTATGTAAATTTTCCGCAACACGCTCGTACATGGTTTCATAAGCGGAGCTAAAGGCATCAAGTGGGTCTACACGTATGGGCTTTTTCATGATTTCCTCCAGATAAGTTTCTACAATAACACTATTGTATGCAGCTTTGCTATTTTTTGATTGATGCAAATCAACACTCAGTTTTTAAATTAAATTGATGCGGCTTTAGCCTTTTGTGCGCTATTCTGACAACAGAATAGTCGACTCCTTTACCTCATGTTATTTATTTTCAGCAGCCGAGAATTTAATATCGATTTGTAAAACACCTTCAAACCATGTATCGACAAGTAACTTGCCCGGTTGTTGAATCACATCAAACAGAGGCAGAGACGATGGTGAAATACGGCTATATTTTAGCTTGTCTGCAGGGTAACTAATGCTTAAAGTGACGTGGTAAGGATAAAAACCATCAAGAAACCTCCGATAATAAGGGCCACTGCTTAAAATAAAAGTATCCTGACTGGTTTTTTCAAGTATTTTCACACTTGCCTGTACGCATATATGCGCCAATAAACTGACCTCTGCCAGCTGGATGGTTTGACCATCTACTTTGGCTCCACCGATATTGCCTGAGGCGGTAATCGTTAACTGTTTTATGTTTTTATAACGATAAACCACATCCATTTTAGCGACCGGATCAAGATTTCGGTAACATTGCTGCAGATTAACCCAGCCAGTCTCCAGGCTTTTCTCAGTTATCAATAGCACAGCCTCGGAATGCAAAATACTTATGTCAGTAATCGGCGCTATAAATGTTAATTCCCCTTCGTTAACATCCTCGGTACTGAAGTCACTATCATCATTAAACCAATCTTCACCAGATGTTTGTTCTGTGGGCGCAACACCATAGACAGGGCTGATAGTAAAAGCCGCTAAAATTGTGCATAAAAATAATATTTTAACTGGCAACATAGTAAATAGGTAAATAGTCATAATGCTCTGCCAACGCTTATTTCGTATATGCTGAAGATTCATTGCCAAACTACTTTTAAACAAAAACTGTCTGCGTATTTGATAGCTTTATACGCCTACTTACATATTATTTGATCTAATTAAACTTTTACTTAACGCCATTTTCATTAAACTGGTATGAGAGCAACTCGTATTTCCAATTATTACAAAAGGAGTACAACCATGGCTATCGCAGAAACCGTAAAAAACCACCTGGCTCAGAAAGCAGTTGATTACACCCTGCCATCTCATCCGCACTCAGGATCCAGCCACGAGACCGCCGAAGCATCTCATATCCGTGAGGATCACATTGCCAAGGGCGTGATCGTTAAAGATGCCTCAGGCTACGTGATGATAGTAGTCCCGGCGGTTAATTATGTCGAGATGAAACACGTACGCAAGAAACTCGGCCGGGAGCTGGAACTCGTTGAAGAAAACGAATTTTCTAAACTGTTTCCCGACTGTGAGCCCGGCGCCGTGCCACCGCTCGGCCCGGCTTACCAGATCGAGACTTTTCTTGATGAAGCACTAACCACTCTTGCCAATGTCTATTTTGAAGCCGGCGACCATGAACATCTGGTGCATATCAGCGGAGAGGATTTTAAAACCTTGCTGAGCGGTGTTCGCCACGGTCACTACAGCCACGATGATTAAGATCAGGAGAAAAGTCTTTGAAATCGTTAAATTGAAAATTAAATGGTAATTACAGAGTCTAACCAACAACATGAGGGACGAGACTATGCAAAATGAACTCGATCCACGAATTGACCAATGGTATACCCATATTGATAAAGGACAGTGTTTTTATGTAATAGCCATTGACGAAAAACAAAACACTGTTGAAGTGCAGCATTTTGATAGTGATCTTGAAGAGCTCAGCCTTGATGAATGGCGCGGCCTCCAAATTGTGTTGAGTGAAGAACCTGAAAACTGGACAGGTGCCCTCGACATTGCAGAGAAAGACGATCTGGGCACCGGAATAACCGATACCGAATCGGATGACTGGACTGAGCCAGGTGAAGATTTTAGACGTCCCAACAAATAAAGGAGGGAGTAAACATGGTGCTCAGCATTAAGTCCAGCGCGTTTGATAATGGTGCAGAGATTCCAGCCAGATACACCTGTAAAGGCGAGGATGTCTCACCACCACTAAACTGGCAGGGTGTACCCGAGGCTGCACGCAGCGTGGTGCTGATTATCGATGACCCGGATGCACCGGACCCAGCGGCGCCGAAAATGGTATGGGTTCATTGGGTGCTGTACAACATCCCAGCAGACATCAACAGTCTGGCTGAGCACATCACATTCACAACATTACCATCAGGAGCGATCGAGGGCATCAACGACTGGCAACGCCCTGGTTACGGCGGCCCCTGCCCACCTATTGGCCGACACCGCTATTTCCACAAACTGTATGCACTGGATATGGTGTTAGAAGGTTTGAACAAACCGAGCAAAGCCAACGTTGAGGCTGCCATGCAGGGACATATTATCGCCCAGGCAGAGCTGATCGGCACCTTCCAGCAATAAATCTGCCCCTGTATTTACTGTATGTATCCAGGTCTAATCCCTTGCCTGCTCTGATTCTAACTCTCATTAAAATTCACGACTTATTGAACTGCAGCCGTGTGCTGTTATCACTGTGTGTAATGAGTAAAGCCCCTTTGTCTTCAAAAACCAGGGTTACCCGGGCACCTTCAACTAACGGTTCGGTAATACATTCAGTAATGATAGCGTCCTTAAGTTCAAACTTTTCACCAAGATTGATCAATGGATAGTCAAAAGGCGACCCTGCCAGTTGTTCAATTGGCACTGGTGCTTCCTGCTGAATGCGCCAAAATACGATACCCGCATCAAAATAGAGCTGGTGCCAGCGCCCGTTCACCTTAAGCAAAAGGGCATCAACTTGCTGGGCCAGTTTACCTTGATACCAATACTGCTGACAAAGTAGCTCTTCACATAGCTGGTTTGTCAGTCTTGGTGGTATGCCATCAATTTCAAGCATTTGCATCCACTCCGTTTCAGGGAGAAAGCAATCGTTTTTTAAGTGCTCGGACTCCTTGATCGCCTATCCTTTAAAGTGTACGAACACTTAATTCACCATTAGTATATTAAAAACAATGACACATTGCCTCGGTTTGTGCCAGTTGTGTTATTAAAACTGTGTTTATCGATATAAAATGGTGTGTTTAAGCGATTAAATGCGCTTTAATATTTATTTGGCATTCAATATGTTTTTTTGTTACTCCCCGTTATTCTTGCCATTACATTTATGCCTTATCATCGGTGTAAACTATAACCATGGATAAATTCTTTAGTATTAGCAGTCAACACGAGTCTGCACAAACCGTGATAAATCACTGTGTGCAACAGCTCAGCGCCATTCCCGCTGAGGCTAATTTTGGCTTCATCTATGCCACTGATGCGATGACGATAGCGTTGCCGGAACTGCTGAAGCAGTGTAAGGCGGTAACCGGCATCCAGCACTGGGTGGGTACTATTGGCCTGGGTGTTATTGCGCCAGCTCAGGAACTGTATGACATGCCAGCAGTCAGCATTATGCTGGCGGAATTTGATCACAATGAATTTACCATGGTGCCCTCAATCAACAGAGCAGAAAACATCACATCATCGATACAATGGCCACGCCTTTTCGCCACTAATTTTGGCGTAATCCACGGCGACCCGTTTAACCCGGAAACACAAAACCTGATAATAGAAATACAGCAACAGCTAGAAAATGGGTTTATCGTGGGCGGTTTGACGTCTTCACGTGACAAACAATACCAGGTAGCCGATGATGTGATCGCAGGTGGAATTTCTGGCGTGCTGTTTTCAGAAAACATCAGCGTAATTAGCAACCTTACTCAGGGTTGCAGTCCTGTCGGTGAGAAACACACAATTACTAAAGCACAGGAAAATGCCGTATTTACTCTCGATAAAAAACCGGCGCTGGCGGTGCTGATGCATGATATGGATATCCGTAACTACGATGAATTAGAACTTAAATCCAGCGAAGTATTCATCGGTCTGTGCATACCCGGTAGCGACAAAAGTGACTACACCATTCGTAATATGGTTGGCTTTGATGCTGAACACAGCATTTTTGCGATAAACGATTACCTCAATGTTGATGATGAAGTTGTCTTTTGCAAACGCACTGCACAAACCGCTGTCGATGATATGCAGCACATGCTCGATAATATGGCCAGACGACTCAAACAGACACCGAAGGGTGGCATCTATGTTTCTTGCCTGGGCCGCGGCCGTGAGCAATTTGGTCAACATTCTGAAGAAATAAAAATGATCCAGAAAACACTGGGCGACTTCCCGTTAACCGGCTTTTTCGCCAACGGTGAAGTCCATCACAATAAGCTTTATGGTTATACCGGTGTGCTTACGCTGTTTACCTGATGACCCGTCACTAAACCGCTAACATCCACGCTAGCGGCGTTCGATATTGTTGTGCTGCCGCTGGATCATTCGGTGCAATGCTTCTGTATTTCCCGACAAAACCGAGCCATACATCCAGCTTATTGTGTACTACCAGCACAGCAACATGCGCCAAACTGCCAGCCAGGTTTGCCGCAACTTGAGTGTGACAAACCATTTCGGAACTTCGCCAGCTGTCAGTCATCTAATTCACTAACCATAGAATTTGAAAATTTCCCTCCCTTTTTTTTGTGACACCTTAAAAATTCTATCTTATACCTGAAGTTAGGGATAAAAGTTATGGTGAGAGGAAGGCATGAGTATATTTGACCATTACCAAACCCGCTACGAAGACGCTCAACAGGAAGAACTATCGCTTCAGGAGTACCTGCAGCGCTGTAAAACGGAACCCACGACCTATGCTTCAGCAGCAGAACGCCTGTTGCTTGCCATTGGCGAGCCCGAACTCATTGATACGTCACAAGACCCTCGGCTGAGCCGAATTTTCTCCAACAAAATCATTAAACATTACAACGAATTCCATCATTTTTATGGCATGGAAGAATGTATAGAGCAAATCGTTTCTTTCTTCAGGCACGGCGCACAAGGCCTGGAAGAAAAGAAACAGATTCTTTATTTGCTCGGCCCGGTCGGTGGTGGTAAATCTTCTCTGGCTGAAAAGCTCAAGGAGTTGATGGAAAAAGTCCCCATCTATTCTCTCAAAGGATCGCCCATTCAAGAATCACCGCTGGGTCTATTCAACCCCGAAGAAGACGGGCAAATTCTAGAAGAAGAATACGACATCCCTGTTCGTTATGTGCAGACCATTATGTCGCCCTGGGCAGCCAGGCGCCTGCGTGAATACCACGGCGATATCAGCCAGTTTAAAGTCATCAAACATCACCCTTCCGTACTGAATCAGATTGCAGTATCAAAAACCGAACCGGGTGATGAAAATAACCAGGATATTTCCTCTCTGGTGGGCAAAGTCGATATTCGCAAGCTCGAACAATATGAACAAAACGACTCGGATGCCTATAGCTTTTCTGGCGGTTTATGTAAATCCAACCAGGGCCTGATGGAATTTGTGGAGATGTTCAAGGCCCCCATTAAAGTGCTGCATCCTCTGTTAACGGCCTCCCAGGAGGGTAATTACAACGGCACCGAATCCATAGGCTCCATTCCATTCGACGGTATTGTGCTGGCCCATTCTAACGAGGCCGAATGGATAAACTTTAAAAATAACAAAAACAACGAAGCCTTTATTGACCGTGTTTATATTGTCAAAGTCCCCTATTGTTTGCAGGTGACTGAAGAGATTGAAATTTATAAAAAACTACTGAAAAACAGCTCCTTAAGCCAGGCACCATGCGCACCGGACACGCTGGAGATGCTGGCTCAGTTCTCCGTTTTATCGCGTCTCAAAGAGCCGGAAAATTCCAGTATTTATTCAAAAATGCGCATCTATGATGGTGAAAACCTGAAGCACACTGACCCTAAGGCCAAATCTATTCAGGAGTATATGGACGCTGCCGGGGTAAATGAAGGTATGGACGGATTGTCTACCCGTTTTGCTTTCAAAATTTTATCCAAAGTCTTCAATTTCGATGCCACCGAAATTGCCGCCAACCCGGTTCACCTGCTTTATGTGCTGGAAAAACAAATCGAACAGGAACAGTTCCCTACGGATATTTATGACCGCTACCTGACCTATATTAAGGAATTTATCGCACCACGTTACATTGAGTTTATCAGCAAGGAAATACAAACCGCCTACCTGGAGTCCTACTCCGAATATGGACAAAACATTTTCGATCGTTATATTACCTATGCGGATCTGTGGATACAGGATCAGGAATTCCGCAATCCGGAAACCGGTGAAATCCTGGATCACAGAGCACTCAATGATGATCTGGAAAAAATAGAGAAACCTGCCGGCATCAGTAATCCGAAAGACTTCCGCCATGAAGTCGTTAACTTCGTACTCAGGGCGCGTGCCGCCAACCACGGTAAAAACCCTGCCTGGAACAGTTACGAAAAATTACGCTTGGTGATTGAGAAAAACATGTTCTCCAGCACGGAAGATTTGCTACCGGTTATCTCCTTTAATGCCAAATCGTCTAAAGAGGATCAAACCAAACACAGGGACTTTGTTGATCGCATGATCGAACGCGGTTATACAGAAAAGCAGGTACGCCTGCTCTCCGAATGGTACTTACGGGTACGCAAGTCTCAATAACAACAGGTAGAATGAGGTGCCAACACTCACTAAAGACAAGTACACGATGCGTGAGTTGGCAACACAGGATAAAGCCGAACTCAAACCGCAGAACCGGCTTTACCAAAGCCTAACGATGAAGGCGTAGCTTGTCATGGCCTTTTTGATTATAGATAGACGCTTAAACGGCAAGCATAAAAGCGCTGTCAACCGGCAACGTTTCCTGCGTCGCTACAGCAAACACATTAAAGAAGCGGTGGCCGATGCTATAAAAAAACGCAGCATCACCGATATCGAACGTGGTGATTCTATTAGCATTCCTAAAAAAGATATTGCCGAACCCACCTTCCATCATAGTCACAAAGGGCACCAAACCCGCATCTTCCCCGGCAATAAAGAATTTATCACCGGCGATCACATTCAACGTCCACCCGCTGGTAGCGGTGGTCCTGGCCAGGGAGAAGCCAGTGACTCGGGGGACGGCGAAGACAACTTTATCTTTGAACTGACCCAGGAAGAATTTTTGGACTTCATGTTTGAAGGCCTGGAACTACCCAATCTGGTAAAAAAACAACTGGTCGACACCACCAGCTTTACCCGGGTAAAAGGCGGCTACACCAAAGAAGGCATCCCGGCACGACTTAACGTATTACAATCACTGCGTAGCGCCCAGGCTCGCCGTATCGCCCTCAGTGGTTCTACACGTCAGCAAATCAAGGCGTTGGAAGACGAACTTGAGGAACTGCAAGCGCTAGCTAAAAACGATCGAGAAAGCGGCCTGCAGGAAGAAACGGCCAAACGTATCGGGGAAATCAGGCTCGAACTGGAACGCCTTAAAAACCGTCTCTCTCACATCCCGTTTCTCGACGATTTTGATCTCAAATATAATAATATCATTGTGCTGCCAACGCCCTCCACATCTGCAGTCATGTTTTGCCTGATGGATGTTTCCGGATCCATGACCCAGGACATCAAAGATATGGCAAAACGTTTTTTTATCCTGTTATACATGTTTCTCAAACGTAACTACCAGAAAATTGACGTGGTGTTCATTCGCCACCACACCAGCGCCAACGAGGTTGATGAAGAGGCATTTTTTTACTCAAGAGAAACCGGCGGCACCCTGGTATCGAGCGCACTGAAACTGATGAATAAAATTATTCAACAACGCTATCCTGCCGCTAACTGGAACATATATGCAGCTCAGGCCTCCGATGGTGATAACTGGACCGAAGACTCCCCCGCATGCCGAGAGCTACTGATAAAAAAAATCCTGCCACAGCTTCAATATTATACCTATGTGGAAATCACACCACGCGATCATCAGGCACTTTGGTACGCCTACGAAGACGTGATACAGCGTTTCCCTGATTCCTTTGCCATGCAGCAAATAGAAGGTTTAGAAGATATTTACCCGGTATTCCATCGTCTATTTGAAAGGAAAACGAGTAAATGAACACACGTAAACCCATTGCCGAAGGTTCCGAATGGACCTTTGATAACCTGCAACGCTACGAAACAGAAATCGCACGCGTGGCAAAATCCTATCAACTGGACACCTACCCAAACCAGATTGAAGTTATCAGTGCCGAACAAATGATGGATGCCTATTCCTCCACCGGTATGCCGGTGGGCTATCATCACTGGTCTTTCGGCAAACAGTTCCTCAGCACCGAACAAGGTTATAAACGTGGAAAAATGGGCCTGGCCTACGAGCTGGTAATTAACTCCAACCCCTGTATTGCGTATCTCATGGAGGAAAATACGCTCACCACACAAGCGCTGGTCATTGTTCATGCCTGCTTCGGCCACAACTCTTTTTTCAAGGGTAACTATCTGTTCAAAACCTGGACCGATGCCAGCGCCATTGTTGATTATCTATTATTTGCTAAACGTTATATTGCCGATTGCGAACAACGTTACGGCGTTAGCACCGTAGAAAATCTGCTTGATTCTTGCCATGCGTTGATTAACTATGCGGTTGATCGTTATCGACGCCCCACTCCAATATCATTTGATAAAGAACAGCAACGCCAGCAGGAACGTGAAACCTATCTGCAGACTCAGGTGAATGACCTGTGGCGCACCATCCCCCAGAAAAAACAGGAAAGCGAGGACAAAATCAGCAACTTCCCCAGTGAACCCCAGGAAAATATTCTCTATTTTATAGAGAAAAATGCCCCTTTACTCGAACCCTGGGAGCGCGAAGTCGTCCGTATCGTGCGCAAAATCGCGCAGTACTTTTATCCACAACGTCAAACCAAAGTAATGAATGAAGGTTGGGCCTGTTTTTGGCACTACACCATTCTCAATATGCTTTTCGATGAAGGACTGGTAACCGAAGGCTTTATGTTTGAATTCTTACAATCACATACCAACGTCATCTTCCAGCCCGATTTTGATTCACCATACTTCTCTGGCATCAATCCTTACACACTGGGCTTTGCTATTTACCAGGACATTCGACGCATCTGTGAGAACCCAACTGAAGAAGACAAACAATTTTTCCCCAACTATGCCGGGTCGAACTGGTTAGATACCATCCATCACGCGATGAAGAATTACAAGGATGAAAGTTTCATTCTGCAATTCCTCTCCCCCAAAGTGATCCGTGATTTAAAGCTGTTTGCAGTATTAGATGATGACCATAAAAACGACATCGAAATCACCGCAATTCACGATGATTCAGGTTATAGGAAAATTCGTGAAATACTGGCCGAACAATATAATTTGAGTAAACAGGAACCAAACATCGAGATTTATACCGTCGACATTAGTGGCGATCGCTCCATCACGCTACATCACACCCAGCGAGACAGTATCCCGCTTAACGCTGAGGATGCCAGAGAAGTCATCAAACACCTGCATCGTTTGTGGCAATTTAATGTTCACCTCCACTCAATTGATGGTGAGACAGTGACGGCTTCATTTGAATGCCCTGATCCAGATGTGAAAGTAGAGGAGTAGAGCTAAACGAAAAAAAGACGGTGGCAGAATTTTTTAATCACTTCGTTGAGTTTATCATTTGGGGGAAAAGAACTGATTTTTTAAGGCTTAACTGGACAGAAGTGGGTGCTGAATATCTCGATATTATCCAGGGTTTAATCGTTTCGTACAGAATGCAGAGTATCAATCCAAATAGTTATGCAACACTCTATATTTCAGGATAATTATGCTGGAGACGGTACAAAACCGTTCGGGAAAGATTGAGCGTAGGCGTTTTCCTGTATCGCTTCACGCATTACTTTTTTTGCACAGTTTTTACATTTGCCACAGCAAGTACCGACATTAAGTTCGCTAGACAAAGACTCAAAATTGCTAACCCCCTGCGCTACGGCGCGGAAAATTTGCTTATCGGTTACCTGATTACAAATACAAACAAACATAAAATTGTCACTCATTAATATTGATAAATATATACTAATACAAATGAGAATGATTTGCAACAACATTCATACTCGCACTATGAATGCCTTTATTAGTTGTATATTTTTCAATAACTTATATTGAAATTTATCGTGACTTTAATCATCAGTTATTATATTATTTTTGTAGTAGCGAGGCACTCACCAGTTAATTGGCGACAGCTATTCAGACACCATAACCTTACAAACTGGGTCTAAAAACCCTTCCAGGAGAACAATAATGAAAGGCGATAAAAAAGTACTGCAATCACTCAATACCTGCCTGAAAGACCAGCTAACTGCTATCAATCAGCTATTTCTGCATGCACGTATGACCAAAGACTGGGGACTGGGTGAATTTAATGAGCATGAATACAAATGCTCAATTCATGCCATGAAAATGGCTGATGACCTTATTGAGCGCATTCTATTCCTTGAAGCACTGCCTAATCTACAGGACCTTGGCAAACTTCAGATTGGTGAAGATATCCCTGAAATATTGTCCTGCGACCTGAATATGCTGCTAGACATTCGCAGCAACATCCAGAACACCATGAAACAATGTGAAGATGCCAAAGATTATATTTCACGGGACTTGCTGGAAGACATGCTGGAAAAAGTTGAAGAACAGATCGACTGGGCTGAAACACAGCAATGGTTAGTTGAAAATACCGGCATCAAAAACTATCTGCAATCGCAGATGGGAGAGTAATCATGAAAGGCAATATAAAAGTACTCACACAATTACAAATCCTGCTCAATGGCGAATTAATGGCTCGCGACCAATATTTTGCACATTCACGCATGTATCAGGACTGGGGTTTAAACAAACTTTACGAACGCCTTAACCACGAAATGGAAGAAGAAACCGAACATGCTGATGCGCTCGTTGAACGACTTTTATTTCTTGAAGCAAAGCCGGATTTTTCAAATCAGGCCAAAGTAAATATTGGTAAAACTGTACCTGAAATGCTACAGAATGATCTAAAAGTTGAATTAAGTGTTGTAAAAGCACTAAAAACTACAATCAAGGTTTGTGAAGAAGAACAGGATTACGATTCGCGTGCTATCCTGGTTAAACTTCTCGATGATACCGAGATGGATCATACCTATTGGCTTGAGAAGCAATTAGGTCTGATAGATAAGATTGGATTACAAAACTATTTACAGTCACAGATGTAATCTGACAGACAGCGACAGAAATGGAATGGCTGGTTTCGACACGTAGCGGACATTAAGAATCAAAAGATATTTAGCCGCGAAGGTCGCAAAAGACGCAAAGAAAAACAAAAAAACCTATTATTTTGTAGATAGTAGGGTGGATAAGCAA
>CAYQXD010000081.1:0-13660 GCA_964421315.1 uncultured Thiotrichaceae bacterium
CCCTCATAGTCGCCATAAATATACAGTATACAAAAAAGGCCGCAAGGTAGTTAGCCCGCGGCCTGTTTTTTTGGCTCAGTTTAGCTTACTTTATTTGGCTATGGCATTAATTTCCGCATCTTCATCATCAAAGCCAAGTTTGAAGCCCAATGATACGTGATGGAAACGGCTGTAGCTGTAATCATCGTGGATGGCAAAGCCGATGTTATACCACTGGTCAAGCACCATGCTGACATCGCCTGGCTGGTCTGAGGTGAGCTTGCGTTTCATCTCAAGTGTCCAGATGCCGTCATTTAGTTCACCGATAAATTCCACACCCTGGCCACCGGTCATGACCCGTTCAGCAAGAATATGGCCGTCTTCAGATTCGCCGGTGCCGGACTTGTAGCGCAGCAGATCCATGAAACTGCCATTGTCCAGTAGTGCTTGAATTTCAGCTTCACTTTTCAGCTTGTCCCAGCCACCGCGTTTTTTACCGTCTTTACCGTCGATTTCAATTCCAGTGCGGCTTTCTTTCAGGTATTTGGTGAAGCCTTCACTAAGATCAAGGCGTTTTGATAATGGGCCGGTTAATGCTGCATCATCAGGCTGGTGCAGCATGTAATTGTTATCGTGGTGACATGATTGCCAGCAGCCTGAACGTTCTGCATATTCTACCCTTGGATTTTCTTCATCATCGTATGCCAGCATGATGGCGAATTTCATTGGGTTTTCAGGATCCATTTTGCCACCTTCAGCAAAAGGTACCGGTGCATGTTCGCCATCTTCCCACTGGAACTGCATGTACAGGTTGTCTGCATCATGCGCCGCTTTGATGTTAACCGGGAAACTGCCACGTTTGCCGGGAATCGGCGTTGCTTCGATTTTATCACCGGTTACGATGAGGTCACCAATATCGACTTCTTCATCTAAATGGCAATCATAGCAGCGATCACCGCCTTTGAGGAAGGCGCGTTTGCCACCGTGGTCGCTGCCTTTAAGCGCCCATTCCATGGAAGCCTGACCGGTGTAGAACAGAGTGATGGGCGCTGGCTCTATGCCGTTCCAGTCGATGCCAAAACCCTCTGATGATGTGGCGGGTGCTGTAGCAGGTTTGTCTGCTGTTGGTGCTGCCTTTGCTGGTGCTGCGGCTGTTGTTTTAGGTTTTTTGGTCTTTATTTCAGAGTCCAGCTTCATGCCGTTATCAATAAATGCCTGCCACTGTGGGGCGATAGGACGTATGTTCTCAGGAATTGGTTTTGATATTTCTTCCAGCTCTTCATCGCTGAGTTGGTCATGGACTTTTTTGTGCGCGATTCCCTGGTGACAGTCAATACAGGTATTACCATCTATCATTGCTTGTGCATGTTGTTTACGCGAGCGTTTTTTCTGATCCTCAGGTTTCATTGCATCAAAATTGTGGCAGTTTCTGCATTCACGTGAGTCGGTGCTTTTCATGTCACCCCAGACTTTTTCCGCCATTTGCAAGCGTTTTTCGTCAAATTTTTCCGGGGTATTAATGGTGCCGAGTGCTTTATGATATAGCTCTCTACTGGCTTCAATTTTACGTACTACTTTGTGTATCCATGGATCGGGTACGTGGCAGTCGGAACAGGAAGCGCGAACACCACTGCGGTTAGTGTAGTGGCTGGTGTGTATGTATTCCTGATAAACATTTTCTTCCATTTCGTGACAGGATATACAGAAGTCCATGGTATTGGTGACTTCCATCGCAGTATTAAAACCGCCCCAGAAAATAACGCCGACAGCCATAAAAAATAATGCTGCGCCGAGTGTGGTTCCGAGTAGAACCTTGCGAGACAGTAGACCGAATTTTCGCGATGATGATTTTGTTGATGAATGAGCCATGGCTTAGATACACCTTGATTTGTTGTATTGTTGTGATTTTTATTACATAAGAAACCTTGAAAAAGTCTCTGATGTAATAACTGTGATGTTGTTTGAATCTGGGCTTTTAAAAAAAGGGCGGACATACCCAATGTACGTCCGCCCCATTTTCATTCCATATTGCTTTCTATACTACAATTTCTGTAATAACGTTGCCAATCTTTACGATTATGGCATTAAGTTACATGGTTAACGCGGTTATACACGTTGAATTTACCTGTAGGAGCGTAAAGTCCTTTAACACGTGCTTTTTCTTTCAGAGTATTGGCATCATAAATAACCATTTCACCATTGGGTTTCAGGCTATCAGAACGATTCCAGATAGATACCCAAACTTCATCGCCCGCTTTGTTGAACTCGAAGTGAACCGCAACATCGCCTTTTTTCTTGGCTACATGAATGGTTTTAACAACCTTACGAGTCTTTTTGTCGAGGATCTTGATGGATTGCTGTATTTCTGGCTCTGGATGCAAGGTCTGATCCATCCATACATAGTTGCTCTTGGGATGAGCTCGCAGGAATACACCAGGGCCATCGAGATCAACGGTGTAACAGATATTCCAGGCATTGTCTTTCTTGCCTTTAGGGTCGTTACCCCAAACGGTGAGTTTACCAACGCCAAGATGAACAGTTCCGCCGACAGGGCCGCACTTGGGATCAATCCAGTTAGCACCTGGACCCGGGTGAGGTTTTTTGTCGGTTTTGATTAATGCTTCCAGTTTTTCGGTTTTGGTATCAACCACAACCATGGTGTCAGACGCGTTAGCTGCAATCTGGAAGTAACGACCGGTAGGATCGAAGAAACCATCATGCAGATATTTAGCGGTGTCCATCTTGGTGATTTTGAGGTTGTCAATATCATCGTAATGTACCTGCCACATCTGGCCTAGCTCTTTCATCGAAACCAGCCAGCTTTTTTGATGTGGTGTGTCATAGATTGCCGCTACACGGGACTCGTTGACATAATCACCATCAATGTTAACTCCACGAGAAGAAACGACTTTTAGCGGTTTCATGGTTGCAGCTTCCAGAATAACGAAATGAGGCGGCCAGTAACCACCACCGATAACGTATTTGCCATCACCGGATACGGCAACATCGCGGGCATCATAAGCAATCTGTGTGCTGGCAACGATCATGTTGTCAGGTGTTTGCCATAAATCGAGTTTGGTCATTAAGCCATCACGACCCATGGTGTACCAGAAACGTCCGGGATCTTTAGCTGTTGATACTTTGCTTTTTTCTACTGTTTTCAACACGTGTACTGCATAGCCGGTTTTGACACGGGCAAAGACTTCTTTTTTGTCACCATCCATAATGACGACGTTACCAGCATCACGTTCGATAGCAATGAAGAAGTTCTTCCAGTTACGATCATGTAACGGCTTGGTAGGATAGTCTTTGGGCTGGATATAAACCTTATGGCGTTCTTTCATTAAAGCCAGTGACATTTCTGGTGGAATAGGGGGTTCCATCTGGATGTAACGAGCCAGTAAATTAATCTCTTTCTTGCTGAGAATGGTATCGAAGTTGTTCATACCACCTTCGGTGCCGAGGGTGATGATTTTTGTTAGACGTTTTGTACCTTTTTTGAGTGTGCCTTTGGATTTTTTGGCTTTGTTAGGATGCGGTTCCAGGTTGCCCCCGGTTGCACCAACACGTAAAACACCATGACAACCGGCACACTGCTGGAAGTACAGGGATTTTGCGGTTTCAAACTCGGCATCGTTGAGCGGCTCGAACGCTTTCTTTTTGGCAAAAGCTGTGCCCGAAGACGCTGCCATGCCTACGCAGACAGCAAGGATTGCTGCTCCGTATTTGGTGGATTGTTTAAGTTTCATCAATTTTAACTCCTACTCTTTTGTTGGCTGTTAAGTTGCAATAGATTTTTTAGGGTATATTTTACATTAATAAATCTGCAGAAAGACAGTAAACCTGTAGGGTCAAAAAGTGTTTGACTTACGTCAAGGTGTGGTGGTGATTATTGGCCTCATGGAGGCATGTGTTGCAGAACAGTTGACATAGATCAAAAAAATGCTTGTTTATTGTTTGGTAAAGATATTAATACTATCTTTATCCACAGATAAACGCAGATGAACACAGATGTTTTTTAGTTCTCGCCAGCGTAGAAATTAACAATAAAATATTGTTATCTGTGTACATCTGCGTTTATCTGTGGAAAATAGTTTATTCTTTTAACGGCTGCTATGTGTTGTAAATTCTCTAATACAACAATATTCATTTTATTTTTTCCCCATAGGTTTTAACCAAACAATTAAAACCGGCAGCAGAGTCAGATTAGCCAGCAATGCCATTATCATAGAAAAACCAGTGAGCAGGCCGAAATAGATGCTGGGTATAAAGTTAGACAGTGCCAGTATGGAGAATCCCAGTGTGATGGTAATGGTAGTGTAATACATGGCGTGACCGATACTGTTATGGCTGCGTTTTATTGCTGCCCAGTAGTTCTGGTCTTTAGCGAACTCTTTGCTAAAACGATGTACGTAATGAATAGTGTTATCCACCGCAATGCCGATACAGATGGCGGCTATAGTAATGGTCATAATATCCAGAGGAATACGTAACCAGCCCATTAATCCTAGCATCATGGAGGCGGCGATGATGCTGGGAACGATCGCAATCATTGCCATTTTTATGTTACGAAATGACAGGGCAAACATTAACAATATTGCAAAAAATACAACACCAACGGTTTGAATCTGGGATTTGAATAAGCTTTGTAACAGGTTGTTATAGAGTACCAACATACCAGTGAGATGGACTTGCTCGTCAGTCAGACCCAGCTCTGCGGTCAGGTGCTGATGAATTTCATTGAGCAAGGCTTCACGTTTAAGTGATTGGTCGGATTCATATACACGTATGCTGAAACGCAGTTGGTTACCGTCCTGGCTCATGTAAGGGTAAAACAGGGATTGTTTAATGTCTTCCGGCAGACGCTTATACAATATAGAGAGAAAAAAATCGTCCATTACCACTTCTTCATCCAGACTTCGCAGTAATTGCAGGCTGGTGTCGATGGATAAAACTTTGCCGGTCGCATCCAGGCTGTCCAGGTAATGATGAATGGCTTTAACCTTTGGTAGATTGGCGTTATTAAACCAGTAACTGGTACTGGTTATGCCGGTATCTTCATCCAGATATAGTTCAAAGTCATCAAAAAAATCATCTGTCTCCAGAGCATCGTCTTCATCAATATTTATCTCAGTCTGGAAAAAGGCAGCAGGAGCATCAATGATAATATCCAGCGGAGTGGTACCGCCGAGTTTTTCATCAATCAGTGACATGCCCTGGTAAATCTCCGTGCTTTCTTTGTAATAATCAATGAAACGGTTTTCAACACTGAGTTTGCTCATGCCGATAACGCTAAGTATGATGAGCAATAGAAAAACCAGCAAAACATAAGGATTGAATCGTTTGATAAAAACAGCAATCGAGTGGGTGATGCGGTGGGTAAAGTCGCCTTTGGGAACTGTTTGTGTCGCGGGCAATAAAGCTAACATGGCGGGGAACATAGTAAAGGCAATAATAAACGACAGAGTAATGCCAATGGTCATCATCCAGCCAAAATCAATCACCGGACGAATGCCACTGATAATAAGTGAAGCAAAAGCAACGATAGTGGTTATTGCTGTATAAAAGCTGGGTTGTGCTTTGCTGCTAATCATCTGCCGTATCAGTTGGTGATGAGTGATCACTTGTCCATCTGCGGCATATTGCGTCTGTAGTTCACGATAACGCACGATTAAATGCACCATCAGTGATAGCGTGATAATTAGCATCAAAGAGATAAAGTTAGACGAGACTACCGTCACCGGCCATGCTAGCCATCCCAGAAAACCGGTCATCACCAGGCCTGCAATTGCACAGGTCAGCATAGGCAGAAAAATCCAGCGTGGCTGCCTGAAAATAATCGTTAGCAAAATAATCAGAAATAGCAGTACGCCAATACCAAAAGTCATCAGGTCATGGCGAATAAAATCTATCGAGTCGGAAGTAATCATGGGCAGGCCGCCAAGAAACAGGCTGGCTCTGTCTCGATGCAAATCCATGATTTGCCTGACCTGGACAATATCGTCACTTTGCTGTTGCTGTAGACGACTACTAAGGGTTTTGTAGTGTGCTGAAATTGTTTTTAATTCTTCCTGCTCGTCTGAGCTTAAGCCATCGCGTGACTCTTTCTCACGCAAAAAATCACGCCGCTCACGTAACTCAATGTGCTGTTGGTTGGCTTCGAAATTTACCTGTATGGCTGTCACTGTGCCATCGCTGCTGATTAACAGGTTTTCATAAAGTGGGCTGGTAAGCAGCTCACTCCGGGCCAGTTGTAAATCGACTTCCGGGCTTTCCAGAGTGATTATTCCTTTCTGAATGTCAGACAGCGTGACTGGTGGGCTATCAATTAACGGCACATCCAGAATGCTGACAACCGATTTCACATTCGGTAGTGCTCTCAGTTTAAGCGTTAATTCGCGTAAATCCTGTTTAACCGAATCACTGAATAAATCATCTTCAGGACTATATGTGATAAATAGAAAATCATTGGAGCCGTATTGTTTGATTATTGTTCGATAAAACTTTAATGCCTGATCGTTTTCCAGTACTAAGGTATCAGAAGATGCATCCAGGCGAAAGTTGGTGCTGTGCCAGGCGAAAAAAATCACCAGTGCAGTTATCACTAATAAAGTGAAACGGGGTCTGTGCAGAATCAGGTGAAAGTAATAATTAGCGAGTGTGTTTAGCATCCGCAGATGTTATCACGGTTTGTTAATTACCAATTACCAAACCTTGTCATATAACCGCAATATTTGTGTAACGATTATGTAATATTTTGTTGATAACTTATCTCCATGGTTACAGCAACAGTAAAATATTGAGAAGTGAAACATTGAAAAATGAATACTAACAAATTATTAAAAGCAATTTTTAGTGCAGTGCTAGTGAGTGTCGTGAGCAGTGGAAACGTATTTGCTAATCCTGAAGAAAATCACCTTAAGCTATCAGAAAAGCTGGTTGCTCTAAGAGGGCAGGTGAGTGACTTAAGTACTCAGTTACAACATCTTCGTGATGAACACAAACTTGAAATGCAGGGTTTACTGTCACAAAAAAATTCAACAGCATCGCTGATTAGTCAGGAAGACATTGAAATTAAGCGACTACAGGAATCGTTAATTGAAAATAAAAAGTTGATTAAAAATATTGGTGCTGACAGAGATACAATCAAACAGGCCTTATTGCTTGAAGCTGAAAACCTGAAAGTTTATGTGAACACGGGTTTGCCTTTTAAAGTTGATGAACGCTTACGCAGCATAAATGATTATGTAAATAATTTGCAGGCAGATGTGCTTTATCCGCATCGGGCAGCGGCTAACCTGTGGTCAATGATAGAAGATGAATTAAAACTGGCAAACAGCACCGGCCTTTATCGTCAGTCTGTCACCCTTGATAACAAAGAACACCTTGCTGATGTGATAAAAGCAGGCATGGTGATGATGTATTTTAGATTAGGTGACGACCAGTTTGGTCTGTTTAGAAAAACCAGTCCCGCTGCCAGTACCGCTTCTGGTAATAATAAATGGATGGCTAAAATAGTGGATGGCAATGATGCCGCACAAATTAAAAACCTGTTCTCCTCATTAGAAAAACAAATTCGTGTGGGTTATTTTGAGTTGCCCAATGCTCTGCATTAATTATTAATCGTTTGTTCTCTTATCGCATTAATAATGTTTTATCGTTCTTTGCGTTATTCGCGGATTATTTTTACGTTACATAGAAGACATTAAAATGAATGTTAAAAAAATTAACAAGCACTTACTTAGTGTGGCTTTCTTTGTTGCTGTCAGCATTAATCCTGCCAGCATCAATCTAGCAATGGCTAGTGATTTACGTTCGGCCTATCAAAAAGAATTTGCCCATCTTGAAGCTCAGCAACGCAATCTGTTAAGTAGATTGGCAGCGTTTAAGAAACAAAGTACACGGGATAAAAAAGTGGTGACAACTCAGCTTGATGCTTTGTCGCAACGCTACCGAGGTCTGCAAACAGAAACAAAAAACATTAATGACCTGGTGTTTGAAAGCGAGATGACACTGGCAACAGCAAAAGACAATAGAAATATTTTTGCCACAACTTTTGAGCAGGCAACACAAACACTAAAAGCCTATCAGGTGAATGCCAGTATTGCTGACGATGCAGCCAGTAATATAAAGGTTGGCATTCTGTTTTCACATGTTTTTGATGTGCTGGAAGATGTGCGTTCAGTCAGAAAAGAGTCGGGCAGTTTTTTTGCAGAAGATGGTAAGAAAGTAGACGGTGAGTTGTTGCATATTGGTCAGGTTGCCACTTATGGCATGTCTGACAGTGCACGCGGCATATTGGTACCTGCCGGTGACGGGCAGTTTAAGTTGTGGTCTACTCCTGCGATAGACGTTACTGATGCTTTATTTGCAACTGTAGCCATACCACAGTTAAAAATATTCTTATACGAAAATCGTTTTAACGCTATTGGTGTCAGCCCGGACAAAAGTATTTTAGAATACATCGACAGTGGCGGTCTGGTGGCATGGATTATCATCTTTTTAGGTGCTCTGGCGACACTGTTAATTGTTCTTAGAGCGGCTTTCCTCAAGTTTGCCAGTTCAGCATCAGTAAAAATTCTTGCAGGCATCAAAGACTATGTTGTAACAAAAGACATTGACTGTGCGCTGGATTTTTGTAAATCATTTAAAGGCAGCACCGCCAGAGTGGTCAGTGCGACTTTACGCAACCTGCAACGCGACCGTGACCATCTGGAAGACATCGTGGCAGAAAGTATTCTGCATGAAAGTGCCGTACTTAATCGCTTTGGCGCCATCATCATGGTTATCGCAGCCGTCGCCCCCTTACTTGGTTTGTTGGGAACCGTCACAGGCATGATTTCGACATTTGACATTATCACTGAGTTTGGCACTGGCGATCCAAAACTTTTATCAGGTGGTATTTCTGTCGCGCTGGTGACCACACAGCTTGGCCTGGTGATTGCTATACCGGTACTGATATTAGGTAATCTGTTATCCGGTTGGAGTAACCGAATTAAAGATGACATGGAAAAGGCTGCATTAAATGTGATTAACATTTATGACGCGCCGCAGTTGGCAAAGTAGTTTAGGACGCAGGGTATAACTGGTGGAGTTACTTAACGAACTGATTGACTACTTTCGCTCTGGCGGACTGGTGATGCCGCCTTTGATACTGGCAACTTTTATGTTGTGGTATATGCTGGGTTACCGTTATGCGGTGATGAAAAGAGCCGATCACAATAAAAATGTACGGCGCATTGTTGAAACCTACCAGCAGGGCAAGTGGACGATTGCCAGCAATGTTATTGAGCAGGCGGTGGTCGAAGCCTTTCGTTTAAAAAATGAAAATGTCCAGCCGTTAAGAAAATACATCGACCATGCTTATTGGGATTTTGAAACCGAGCTTACGCGCTATGAAGTGCTGGTAAAAACCATCGTCTCAATAACACCATTGCTGGGTTTGCTTGGCACCATTGGCGGCATGATTGAAACCTTTTATTCACTGGGTGATATGCAGTTGTTTACCCAAACTGGCGGCATTGCCGGTGGCATATCACAGGCACTGGTGACCACTCAGTTCGGTCTTGCTGTTGCCATACCAGGCTTAATGGTCAACGGTTATCTTAATCGAAAAAAATCACGGATAAAGATGGAGCTGGCACAGATAAAAGATTTGATGTCAGGGTCAGAGTCGGCTGCAATAGTCAGTGACGCTAAAAATAGTTAACGAGAAAATATCTAACGGACAAAACCATGCGATATAAAGAAAGAGACAATACCGAACAGGAAATCAATATTTCGCCATTGATTGATATCGTGTTCATCCTGCTGATATTTTTTATGGTTACCGCAACCTTTGTTAAGGATTATGATTTAGACATCAATCGTCCTAAAGCATCCAGTGCCACGCCATCTTCTTCAAAAGCAATAAGAATTTATATTGATTCATCAGGTGATGTTTTTATTGATGGCCAGCCAGTGCGACTGTGGGTGATTCAAAACCACGTAAGAGATAAATTGCAGGCCACCAGTGATGCCACTGTGCTGGTTATTGCCGATGAAGGTGTTAATGCAGGCCGGTTGATTGAAGTGGTTGACCAGTCTCGACTGGCAGGGGCTAAAAACGTGGGCGTGATTACCGAACGTGAAGGTGGCTAGTACCATGAAAATAGTCAATCACAATAAAATTCGTGCCATTGCTATTTTATGGATGCTGTCAGGGTCAGCTGTCATATTTTTAATGCTGATAATGATGAATTTTTTTAGTCAAAGTCCAGAGAAGGAAAAAGTTGAATATTCAGCACAGTTTGAGGTTAAAAAGCCAGCGAAGATTGAACCCGAAAAACAGGTGGTGAAGAAAAAAATAAGCAAACCATCACGAATAACGCCACCGTTAATGCACCAGATGAGTTCAGACATTACCGGTCTTGATCTTGGACTGCCCGCTTTTATGTTAGGCGATACCAGCGACGACAGCCTGCTCGGCAATACCGCCGATGTGGTAATGACCAGCGATATGGTTGATACCACCGCCAGAGCCTTATCACGCGCCCAGGTTGAATACCCACGGCGCGCTAAAGCCAAAGACATTGAAGGTTACGTGGTGATCAGTCTGTTAATAGATAAGTCGGGCCGGGTGGAAACCGCCAAAGTTATCGAATCAGAACCTGCCGGTGTATTTGAAGAAAAAGCCCTGAAAAGCATAAAAAGCTGGATCTTTGAACCGGCAAAGTTTAAAGGCAAAGCGGTTGATTCATGGGCGAATCAGACCATCCGCTTTGAGTTAAGTTAAGACTTATTATGTTTATTCACGCTACATTTCTCGCCGCTTTCTCGTTGCCACACTCCAGCAAAGGAACGCATACCATGGCTAACGGCAATCACGGTACGCATTGCCACTTAGGCGCGTGGCAAGGAGAAATATTACCCTCTATATCTGTTATTTTTTTGTTATTTATTATCCTGGTTACGCCTTCGCAGGTGACAGCGCAGGACGCAGAAAGAGTCGATTACCTGTCATTAACCGCGTTGATGATTAAAGAAGACGATTACCAAAAAGCCGCTGAAGCAATTAAAAAAGTTGATGTTAATGATGACAAACTGGATAAAAAAAGATTTTATACTTTAAGCGGTATCATCAGTCTTAATCAGGAACGCTACCTGAAAAGCATTCAGGCATTTGAATCAGCCATTGCTGCAGGTCAGGACAATAAAGTGTTATATGTTTATCTGGCGCAGTCTTATATTGGTCTGGAAAAATACCCGCAGGCAATAAACATGTTAGCAAAAACCGCAGAGCTGGAACAAACCATGCCCGGCATCTGGATGTTACGCTCGCAGGCGTACTGGCTGAATAATCAATCCTACAAGGCATGGCAGGTGTTAGCGCAGGCGCAGTTACAGTTCGTGGATGAAAAAGCATTTCTACGCAGTAAAGTATTTTACGCAATTGAGCTGGATCTTTTTCAGGAAGCGGTGGTGCTGGGACAACGTTACATTAAATACCATGATGCCAGTGTTAATGACTATGTATCACTCGGTGATGCTTTAAGAAGAAGCGGTCAGCCAGAAAATGCACTGTGGTTTTTAGAACTGGCGAGAATGAAGTTTCCAGCTGAGAAAAATGTTTATCTCGCCATGGCACATGCCTACATGGATATAGGCAGCACCTATGCCGCAGCCAGTATGCTTGAAGAAGGTGGTGAATATGATAACAAGTTATTTACCGATGCTGCAGAACTGTTTAAAAAGGCTGGTGACCAGCAACGTGCCATTTATAACAACGCAAAAATTCTTAATCAAAAAGACAAGTTAAAACAGCGGGTAGCATTATTGCTGGAGCAGGGTGATTTCGATCAGGTTCTGGCGATGCAAGATGCCTTGTTGCGTGTGCGTCTGCTTGATGATGACGAGTTTTTGTACATCGTGGCTTATTCACAATTTAAAGTTGGGAATTATGTGCTTGCTGAAAAACATCTGGAAAAAATTACTGATGCCAAAATGTTTAGAAAAGCAACGCAGTTGCGCAAAGCCATGGCAAGTTGTGTTAATAAAAAATGGCTTTGTTAATTACTAATTACTAATTAAAAAATAAAACACAGGAAATGCGCTAATAATGAAACATGAATCAATCTACACTGCTTTTCAATTTGTAATTTTAATATCTCATCCTTTAGTTCGTTAACAACACGTCCATGTGTTACTGCTCATGCACGTAATTCCGTCCTTTGGTTCGTGAACGGTGCATCCATGCACCACTACTTGTAATTAGTAATTAATAAAATGACTCGTATATTACTCGGCATACTGCTTTATGCCTTAACATCCAGTGCCGTAATGGCTGCTACAAAAACAGCCGTTGTTTCGATCTATGTTTTTCAACAGGGCATACCTGTTAGTAACGCAGATGTTTTATCAAACGGTGAGCGAATAGGTTTAACCAGTAAACATGGTGCATTGCATGTCCTGTTAAAAGAAGGCTGGCACGAACTTATTGTTAATCACCAGGGTTTAGAGATAAAAAAACTAAATCTTAAGCTAACAGCCGATGAGCGCATTCGCATTATTATTGCACAACCTTCAGCATCCCTGCCTGCTTCAACCGATATTGAGAGTTCTGAAGGCACCAGGATTATTGCAGATCAAAAAACACTTAACGCCGATTTATCTGATGCTACCGGGGTGCTAACCGGCACAGTGAAGTCATACCAGGGCAATGCGCCTATCCCCGGTGTTCGGGTGTTTATCAGTGGTATATCGGGTGCGCTGAAAACTGATGATGAAGGTCGTTATCGTGCTGAAGTAGCTGTTGGTGAATATTCCATATCCTTTGTTCACCCACAATTCAGCACGCATATTTACAAACAGATACAGGTAGAAAATGATGCCGAGGTAATACGCTCAGCCGAGCTGACACCAGTGGGTGAAGAATTAGATGAATTTGTCGTTAGTGCGCCCACCATTCAAGGCGGTTTTAAGGCACTGGCAGATGAAAAAAGAAACAGCTCATCACTGAAAGATGTCATTGGTGCAAAACAAATGTCCAGAGCAGGTGCCAGTGATGCTGCTGGTGCCTTAAAACGTGTAACAGGTTTAACTCTGATTGATGGTAAGTTTATATTTGTACGTGGTTTGGGTGAACGTTATTCCAGTACCTTATTAAATGGTGCCAACTTGCCAAGTCCCGACCCGACTCGCCGTGTGGTACCGCTTGATCTATTTCCTACCGGCGTATTGAGCGGTATTGTCATTCAAAAAACCTACAGCCCAGATATGCCTGGTGATTTTTCAGGTGGCGTGGTGCAGTTGCGAACCCTGGGTGAAATACCTGAAGAGCCAGAGTCCAGCATATCTATTGAGTTGAAATATAATTCCAATACAACATTCAAAGAGGGGCCTGGCTATGAAGGAGGCAGCACTGACTTTATTGGGCTTGACGATGGCAGCAGGAGCTTACCTGGTCTGGTTGATGCAGAAACTAATGGTGGGGTAAAACCCGGGGAGCTTAGCGAACAGGCAGCCGAATCCTTTCCGCAAAAATATCAAACAAATCCGTCAACGCTGCCGCCTGGTATAAAGCTGAAGATGTTATTTTCTGATGTGTTTGAACCACTGGATTCAGATTACGGCTGGGGTTATAACATCGCATTAAATTATGAAAACAACTGGGATCTGCGAGAGGAAATAAGAAACACCTACT
>CAYQXD010000082.1:0-13585 GCA_964421315.1 uncultured Thiotrichaceae bacterium
TACCGCTGCTGCAATAACAGCAAGTATTTTTGTATTCACTTTTATCATGTTATTTCACTCCAAAAATTCTCAATGAACCATTTTCAATGGGCAAAAAAAAGGCCCATCCAGAGCCTTTTTTATCATGCCAAAAAGATTAACTCAGTACCTCCAGGCCCATCCTGCCTGAACCTCCCACTGAGACATCTCGATTTCTATAGCAGCAGCAGGCTCAAGAGGGTTAGGCCCCTTAACAGAGTTGCTCGGCACATACAGGCCTGAGATATTAAACTCCTGATTATCACCTACACGTAGTGTCCAACCTGCCGTTATATGATCTTCAACCACAGCAGGTGCTAATACGTTAAAAAACACTTCAGATTCAGGAATCGGCTGATCGGCATGGCTGTAACCCACACGATAAGTACTGGCACCCACATCAACCTGATAACCTATTTTATATACTGTCATATCTTCCCAGCCAAATCCTGGGCCATTAGGACCACCCAAACAAGATGTAGCATCACCTCCCATGCACATACCCAAATTAGGCATCAAAGGATTCGAAACAGAAGCCACACCACTGTATTTGATTTCCTGGATATCCGCCACAATCATGCCTGATGCACCCACTTCAAAAGCAATACCGATAGTGTAGGTGACTGGGATGTCAAAATTACCGCCATTAACAAACAGACCGGCGTATTTATCAAAATCACCCATCTGAACTTTTGACTGGTAACTCGCGCCAACACGAACACCGTCACTGACTTCACCCTGATAACCGAATTTAAGTCCGAAACCAATAGCGGTATCATTTTTACCACTGGACAAATTAGCAGCATCTACAGAAAACCCACCAAAATTAGACAACCCTTCAGCAGAGAATTTTTGCCCGACCAATAATACACTGGCACCAATTGCATGCTTATTGCTTAATTTATTGGCGATACTGAGATTAAAAAACGCCTGCTCCAGATTAATACCTGTTGTACCATCACCAAAGGTGCCCGCACCAAAAGGCGTTGCAGATGCCGGATAGTCAGTATTCATACCACCATTGCCATAAACCGCCACACCCACGGTAGTGGTATCATCTATCTGCCAGTTATAACCAATGTGTGGAATAAAAAAGAAATCACTGTCACTTTCCACTTCTACATCTGGGGCTGCATTGATGAAGCCAGCCGCTGTAGGATTACCCGTAACAGTATAACTACGAGGCGAAGGACTAAACACTGCCAGACCCACATCAAAACGCTCACCAACAAATGCCATGCCTGCCGGATTGTTTGCAGATGCCAGCGCATCCTGAGAAAAGGCTGCGCCCGCACCGGCCATGCCTTTTTCTTTGGTACTCACACCATGCATAAAATACCCATTTGTTGCATTAACCACGGGCGAAACCAGTACGCTTGTCATTATGCTTGAAGTCGCTATTACCAAAAGCGATTTTTTTACAGATGTTCTCACTATTTATACCTCCAACGGCAGGTTTGTAGTCTGAATGACTATCTATTTATAATTATTGATTATTGCGCTCAATTATGTGGCCATAAGATAATTGGAAACTTGACACATGTCAATTAATAAACCTGGTTTCTTTTACGTAAGTATTTATAAGGCGCAACTTTGTACCATCCATACCATCTATAAGTTAAGCTGAACATTTCATAACAATGCTGGCTTTGTGATTTAAGTTGCAGGCTGGGGTGAGTTTGCAAACCAGTAGTAGCACATGGATGTGCTGTTGACGAACCAAAGGATAGAGAGGATGGGCAGGGTTTTTATATCATGTTTATGATGTACATCCATGTAAATAATAATAACCACACAAACTCATTTTTATATTAATGTTACCCATCAATTTTATTAAATCATTCTTTTTTAAAAACATCAGCATCAAGCTCTTGATGTTGCTAACACTATTAGCAACATCAAGCGCACTTGCTAATTTACCCGTTTTAGGCGACCCGACACTGGACAGCTTTAGCAGCAAGCAAGAACAACAACTCGGACTGGCTTTTTACCGCTCTTTACGTGCCAATCTGGTTTTCATTGATGACCTGCAAATAAACGATTACCTCAACAGTATCGGCCGACGATTAGCTTCACGCTCGGATGCTGCTGGCGATAAATTTCATTTTTTTATTATTAAAGCACCCACAATAAATGCATTTGCCGGCCCTGCCGGTTACATAGGCATACATACAGGGCTTATTCTGGAAGCTAAAAATGAAAGTCAGCTCGCCAGTGTGCTGGCACATGAAATCGCCCACGTTTCTCAACGTCACCTGGCCCGTGCGTTTGACAACTCCGGCCAGTCAACTGCACTGACCATTGCAACTTTGCTGGCGGCAATTTTAGTCGGCACGCAGGACCCTCAGGCGGGGCAGGCGGTTCTATTATCCGGCATTGCAGGTAATGCACAGAGTTCAATCAATTTCACCCGAAGCAATGAGTATGAAGCAGACCGTGTTGGCATAGGCATCCTTAACGATACCGGTATCAATCCTCAGGGCATGGTTGAATTTTTTGAAATACTACTGGATAAGAGTCCGGATGGTGACATGGAGTATTTGCGCACTCACCCGCTAAATAGCAACCGTGTCTCTGAAGCCAAAAATCGCTTAACAAATAAAAGTGAAGAATTACCAAATGATAGCCTGGACTTCCAGTTCAGCAAAGCCCGCCTGATTGTTTTACTCAGCAAACAACCGGCATACTACCTTGATGACGAGGTTGTCGGTAAAGGACTCATTGGCCAGTACCAGAAAGCACTGGCCGCTATTCGTTTGCATAAAGCCGACCTTGCCATACAAATTTTGAGTCAACACCTGGAAAAACATAAACATCCATGGATTCGCCTCGCGCTGGCAGAAGCCTGGACGGTCAAAAAAGAGGACAAAAAAGCACTGAAAACTTTAAACACATTAGCAAACCTGTACCCTGGTTACTTACCTGTCACGATGGCTTACGTAGACGCACTAAATCGCAACAAAATACCTGACAAAAGCATTATCCTGTTAAAAAAACAATTACAGATGCATGATGACGGCATAATCCATAAGGCATTAGCCAAAGCATATTTTGCCAATGGTCAGGTCGCTGCAGCATTAGAGTCCACCGGTAACCAGTACGCGCGTCAGGGTTACGTTGAGCTTGCCATACAACAATACGACAATGCGCTGCAACAGGACAATATAAGTCAGTCAACAAAACAACGACTGATTGCCGCAAAAAAGGAGTTGAAAAAAATAATGAAAGAACACAAAGACTGGCCATGAAAACCTGTGCTGCCACCACCTGACAATCACGCCCAGACATATACATTAGTAGATACTTATATTTTGCCAGCCACTCAAACAATGTAAGTAAGTCACTTAACTGCTTGTTTTTTTCATTAAAAGCCCTTGCCTTATATCACTTTAAGAGTATGCTATATATCCCTATTCAATTATGAATATATTCCTGCAAAAACACTATTAGGAGGAAGAAGGAATGCGGCTAACCGCACATATACTAACCACTACTGCGTCTATCGCTGCCCTCGTCGGTTGCCTTGGATTTGCACCGACTATTGCCAGTGCTGATGAAGCAGCTGATCTTGCCAAAGGCAAAGCATTATCATTTGACAGAAAGAAAGGTAATTGCCTGGCCTGCCATCAAATAGAAGGTGGGCAATTAGCCGGCAATATCGGGCCACCGTTAATTGCCATGAAAGCACGCTTCCCTGACTACGATAAACTTCATACTCAGATCTCCGATGCTCGCATAAACAACCCCAATACCATTATGATTCCATTCGGTCCACATGCTGTGATATCCGATAGCGAAATCGACCTGGTAACAAAGTTCATTCACACACTATAAAGTCAGAAGGTAAGACTAGATGAATCAGAATCGAAGAATACTATTAAAAAGCACTTTTGTTGCGAGTGCAACAGGCATCGCAATAAGTGCAGGATTATTAACCCCAAAAACCGTTTTAGCTGCATGGCCTAAAGCTGCATTTGAAGCCAAAGATGCTAATGCTGCTCTGGAAGCTTCACTAGGAAGCTCAGACGCAACAACAAGTGGCGACATTAAACTAAAAGCACCTGATATCGCAGAAAATGGTGCCGTTGTGCCTGTTACCGTCACCAGCAAAATTGCCAATACTGAATCTATTAGCATCGTTGTTGCAGAAAACGGCACACCTTTGGCTGCTACTTTTAACCTTGGTGCCAATACAAAAGGTTTTATTTCTACCCGTATAAAAATGGGCAAAACATCCGATGTTACTGCTGTTGTAAAAGCTGGTGGCAAACTATATAGCACCACCAAAAACGTTAAAGTCACCATCGGCGGTTGTGGCGGTTAACTATTAAGGTTATCTATTAAATACAGGGCAAAAAATTAAAGAGGTTATACAAGATGGCAAAATCATCAATTAAATTACGCGCCAAGGTCAAAAATGGCGAAGCAAAAGTAAAATGCTTAATCAGTCACCCAATGGAAACCGGTCTTCGTAAGAACAAAAAGACAGGTAAGTTCTTTCCTGCGAAATTCATTCAGGAAGTTAACTGTGAACACGGCGGCAAAACTGTACTGAACGCACAGTGGAATGCAACCATTTCCAAAAACCCTTTCCTCTCTTTTGCGTTCACCGATGCCAAATCAGGTGACACGATAAAGATTAGCTGGGTAGACAATACTGGAAAAAGTGACTCTACCGAAGCCAGGCTTAAATAATAAAGTGAAATAATTGCTAGAAAATGGGGAAAGAGAGGAATAACACATTGATGTGTCGTTTACGTACCAAATGATGGACCCTTCCTTTTTGACCCCGTTTTTTAATACCTAACAAATAAAGGTGAACCATGAAAATAATTGCTACTGCATTATCTGTCATGCTAATTGCCGCAACACCATTTGCAGCACAGGCAACACCAGATGATGACCTTAAAGCATTCCGCTCGTACTTTATGAATAAATTTCCTAATGTACCGGAGAATGACTTTATTAATGGCGTTTACGCGCTAGACGCTGCTTCGCGTGAGCAGTGGGTAGAGTTTGAAGAATTTCCTTCATACGAAATTGCAGTTGATAACGGCGAAGGAAAATTCCACACAGCATTTGCAAACGGTAAAAGTTATGCAGACTGCTTTCCTAACTACAAACAAGGCATAAAACAAAATTATCCTTATTTTGATACTGACAAGGGAAAAGTTATTACGCTGGAAGGTGCGATCAATAAATGTCGTGCTGACAACGGTGAAAAAAAGCTGAAATGGAAAAAAGGCGAAATCACTGAAATCAGTGCCTATTTAGCATCACTGTCACGTGGCCAGATCATCAATATAAAAGTACCTAACGATGCAAAAGCCATTGCTGCTTATAATCGTGGTAAAAAACATTTCTGGTCAAAACGCGGACAGTTAAATATGGCTTGCGCTGATTGTCATTATTATTACCCTGGCAGTAAAATCCGTGCTGACATCTTAAGTACGGCTTATGGTCAGGCATCCGGCTTCCCTGTTTATCGTAACAAATGGGCTGGCATGGGTACCATACAGCGCCGTTATGCTGGCTGCAACAGCCAGGTACGCGCCAAACCATTTAAAGCGCAGAGTGATGAATACAATGCACTTGAGTACTACCACACCTATATGAGTAATGGTCTGGAGATAAATGGTCCGAGCCAAAGGAAGTAACGACAAAATATAGGCATCAAGTCAAATCAAAGACATGATTCTTAAAACAAAAAAGCCCCGAACAATGTTCGGGGCTTTTTTTGTTGCTACTGTTTAATGCGCAAAAATAGGGATTTATATGGTGGGCTGTGAGAGATTTGAACTCTCGACCATCGGATTAAAAGTCCGGTGCTCTACCAACTGAGCTAACAGCCCATACACTCCACTAAAATGTAATTGAATACAATTTATCAGAGGCGCGAATAATACATGGAGTTGAGCTAAAAAACAATATTTATCAGCAAGATATCCAGGTCTAATTCATTCTAGAAAAATAGTGTGTCGGGTCTAAAACCCCCGCTTCCTTAAATCCTTTTTGACGCAACTGGCAAGAATCGCAGTTTCCACACGCCTCACCCTCAGCATTAGCCTGGTAACAGGATACCGTCTGGGAATAATCAACCCCTAGTTTCAAGCCCATTCTGATAATTTCTGCCTTGCTCTTATCTATTAACGGAGTATGAATAGTTAATAACTTACCTTCAACAGCAGCTTTTGTTGCCAAATTCGCCATGATTTCGTATGCGCGAATAAATTCAGGGCGACAATCTGGATAGCCAGAATAATCAACCGCATTAACACCGATAAATATATCCTGAGAAGACCGAACTTCTGCTACTGCCAGCGCATGAGATAAAAACAATGTGTTTCTCGCAGGAACATAGGTTACCGGAATGCCGGTCGTTGATTCTACTGGAACAGGAATTGTTTCATCCGTTAAAGCAGAGCCAGCCATCACACCATTATCTATATGTATAACTTGATGGCTTACAGCATTTAATTCTGCCAGGCGCGATGCTGCATTAATCTCAGACAGACTTCGTTGTGCATAATTAAAACTTATTGCGTGGCATTCAAATTCCTGACTGGCAATAGCCAGCACGGTAGCAGAATCCAGGCCACCCGATAACAGTACAATTGCTTTTGATGATTTGTTTTGTTTAGACATGATTGATTTATTACGAATTACTAATTACTAATTACTAATTACTAATTACTAATTAAAAGAAAACCTCATACCTTACAACGCGGTGTTTTCATTAGTAATTCGTAATTCGTAATTAATTAAACCCCGGGTTTATCACCCCAAAGATATTTATGTAACTGTATTTGAAAACGCACATTAAGCTTGTCTTCTAATATCCAGTTAGCGAGTGTTACAGCATCAAGCTGGTTGTGACTGGGTGAAAACAAAATCTCGCACTTAGTCTCAAGTTTGTATTTTTCAATGAGTTGCTTGCTCCAGAGATAATCATTTTCATCACAGATAACAAATTTAATCTGGTCTTGCGCATTCAAAAATGTAAAGTTTTCAAACTTGTTTTTATCTTCTTCTTTTGATGCAGGTGTTTTCACATCAACAACTTTAACCACGTGTTTATCAACCTGATCGACCAAAATAGCACCACTGGTTTCTAAGGACACATCATAATTCAGGTCACATAATTGATTAAGCAGCGCTATGCAGCCTTTTTGCGCCAACGGCTCACCACCGGTAACAGTGACATGCGGGGTGCTGTATTGTTTGACATTATTGATGATACTTTCAATGTCCATCCATTCACCGCCAACAAAGGCATATGCTGTATCACAGTAATCGCAACGCAAGGGGCAACCCGTCAAACGGATAAAAACCGTTGGCAGGCCAACATTACGGGCTTCACCCTGTAGCGAGTAAAATATTTCGGTGATTTTCAGGCGAGTATGGTGTACCGGCTTATGTGACACCAATTGAGATTCAGGCATTATCGTCAAAATAGTGGCGACTAATGCCCCTCACGCTTAATACGCTGCATGCGCTCGTTGGCTTTTTTAGCAACGGTGGTATCAGGATATAAAGTAATGACCTGCTGCAAGGCATCACGGGCGGCTGTCCAGTTCTTTAATTCATAGTAGACATAACCAATCTTCAAACGTGCACCTGAGTTTTTTGAACTCTCAGGATACTGTGCAATAAGTTGTTGAAATGCCTCTAATGCTTTTTTATAGTCGCGTGAGACGTAATTGGCTTCAGCCAACCAATATTGGGCATTGTCAGCATATTTACTGTCTGGATAGCTGGCTTTAAAATTCTCAAAAGCCACGATAGATTGCTGATAGCGACCTTCTTTTAATAAAGCAAAGGCTTTTGAATAAGCTTGCTGACCATCTTTATCAACAGCAGTGACGATTGGGATTGTGGTATCAGGAGTTGCGGCTCCAGGCGGCAGAACTGGCGCGGCAACTCTGACATTATTACGCTCACCCGCCTCAACATTATTTATACGTCGATCCATGTCCAGGTATAAATTACGCTGTCGCTGCTTCATGCCTTCAAGCTCATATTCCTGCTGCTCGATCTGCTCACGCAATGCTGATATTTCTTCACGTAATGACTGTATGGTTTGCGTTTGTTCACGCAAAATATCTGAGTCAAGTAAACGCTCAAGCCGCATGATACGTTGCTGGTCACTAACCTTCACGACACCAGGCTTAGCAACACTAGTATCTGCCGCTATGACATTACCTGCTATAAATAACCCGCAGACAACAAAACCTGCTTTTATAAATTTGTTTTTCATATCAATATTATCTTTATAACCAGGAATTGAAAATGGAGAATGAAGAGGATGGAGTTAAAAACACAAGCCATGCAACGCCGCTTTTCCGTCCTTTGGTTCATTAACGGTACATCCCTGTACCACTGCTCATTAACACACACCATTAATAATTAACCATTGCTTTTAATAGACTATCTCAACTCGACGATTTAAACTCATGGACTCTTCATCATGACTAAAAGAAACCGGTTTTTCCTCGCCATAACTGATGATAGTAATCTGATCTTTTGCTGCACCCTCAAATAACATCATTTGCCTGACCGACATTGCTCGTTGCTCGGCTAAAGCAATATTATACTCGCGTGTACCACGTTCGTCCGCATGCCCTTCCAGTCGAACGCTGGCACTGGCATTAAATGAAAGGTATTTACCATGATGCTTAACCAGCTCAATAAAGTCATCACTAACGGCATTGCTATCATAAGAAAAATAAATAATTTTTTCTGACAATACATTATTCGGGTCATTTATCGCATTTTCATCATACGACACCAGCTTACCACCCTCTAACGCTACCCCGCCAGGATCAGCTCCATCGTCAATGCCGCCGGCTGTGGCACCGCTTCCGGTGTCTTCACCCGTGTTGATATTATCGTTTGCGCCTGCATCATCAGGTTTTATTCTGTCACCACAGGCGCTTACGAGCAGTGCCAACACTGATATAAATAATAATTTTTTCATCTAAAAAACCCCTTTTATTAATTACGAATTACTAATTACTAATTACTAATTTTCTTTGGTGTTGATTTTGTGTTTGTTTTCTCATTTTCATTATGTTTTTTCTCCATCCTTTGGTCCGTAAACAGCACTTCCCTGTGCTACTACTCCATCCTTTGGTCCGTAAACAGCACTTCCATGCGCTACTACTCGTTTAGTTGTTTGGGGTTTTGTTTTTAATTCGTAATTAGTAATTCGTAATTAATTAGTAGCGAACTGCTGCCCATGACGGCTCCCTTACCCCACCATCAGCCTTATCATCAGAGTATGCAAGACGTTGTTTTTGACGACCATCAACCGATACTGCCGCTAAAACAGCTTGTTGTTTTTCCTGCGATGCAAACAAAATCATACTGTTATTGGGTGAATATTCCGGTGATTCGTCAAGCGGGCCATCGGTTAAAATCCTGGACGCTTTTGTCGCCAGTTCTAAAACCGCGATACGATAAATATTACCTTCACCGTGCACATATGCAACATGTTTACCATCCGCTGAAACACTGGCACTGGCATTATATCTGCCTTCAAAAGTCAACCGCTCAGGTCTGGATTTATCTACCACCGACCGTTTATATAACTGCGGCCTGCCAGTACGACTAGAGGTATAAATAATTGATTGCCCATCCGCTGTCCACACCGCTTCGGTATCAATCGACCAGTGCCGGGTCAGCCGCTGCAATTTATTATTCGCCAAATTTAAAATATAGATATCCGGGTTGCCATCTTTAGACAGGGTCAACGCCAGTTTTTTACCATCGGGCGACCATGCTGGCGCACCGTTTAATCCAGGGTAGTTTGAAACACTCTTGCGTACACCGGTACGTATATTATGGGTGAAAACTTCTGCCTGACCACTTTCAAATGAAACGTAAGCCAGTTGTGAGCCATCCGGTGACCACGCCGGCGACATAATCGGCTGATCGGAAACCAGTAAGGTTTGCGGATTATAACCATCAGTATCGGATACCTGCAGTCGTGAACTCAACCCTGACTTACTGCGAACAGAGGTAACATAAGCAATGCGCGTAGCAAAGGCACCTGGCAAACCGGTGATGTGGGTAAAAATGTAATCACTGATCTGGTGCGAAACATCACGTAAGGTGTTTTTTGTTGCCGAGAAAGAATAACCCAACACCTGTTTGGCTTTTAATATATCAATTAATCGGAACTGCACCTGATACGTACCATTCGTCTGCGCTGTAACATTGCCAATGACAATATGGTCCATACCGGCAATACGCCAGGTTTTATAGTGCACATCAGCCAGTTTTTGCGGATGCGCTATTAGATCTTTTTCTGCAACGGGTGAAAACTTCCCACTTCGTGCCAGGTCAGATGCGACAATAGCAGAAACATCAGCATTAAACACTTTTGCGCTGCCATGCCACTGAAATGGAATAACCGCAATCGGCAACGCACCTTCAAAACCTTCGGTAATATCAATTTTTAAAACGGCCTGAGCGAGCGAAGTAAAACTCAAACAAAACAGGGCAATTATTATTTTTTTCATAGTGTATTTTTTCTCTTAAAACTTACAACTTAAAACTTAAAACCAATCTTTTTTAACGCGGTTTAAATTTAAAATAAATTTTTCTTTCAAATAATTCAGGATCCGGCGGCAATGGTAAGGGTGATGCTTTTCGCACTGCACGCTCAACCGAACGCTGAAAAGCATTATCACTGGTACATGCCTGTACCTGAACATCAATAACATCACCAGACATGGTTTGCGTCACTATCACTTCACAACTTTGATCTGCATAGGTAGTGACAGGACGCAACCAGCTATTTTCAACTTTTTGTGCAATTAGCATAATATATTGCTGACGCTGCGTATTCAATCTGGCGGTACGTACAGCCTGTCTTTTAGCTTCTTCTTCACGCCTTTCTTCTTCCAGCAATGCACGCTCAAATTCTGCTTTTTCTTCGGCACGCCGTTTGCGCTGTTCTTCAGCCTTGCGCTTTTCTTCTGCTAACCGTTTTTCTTCCGCAATACGTTTTTTTGTCGCTTCTAACCTTTTCTTTTCCTGTTTCTCTCTAGCCCGTCTTTCTTCAGCCTGCTTTTTCTTAAACTGCTCTTCTTTAATTTTCTTCTCTTTCGCCAGCCGCGCTTTAACTTTTTTGTCTTTTTCCAATTTTTCCAATTTTTCCAATTTTTCCAATTTTTCTTTTTTTACGCGCTCCTGCTCTTTCTGTTTGGCTACTGCTAACTCTTTCTGTTTTATTTCCTGCTGACGCTTTTTTTCTGCCGATTTTTTCTTCTCTAGTGCCAATAACCTTTTTTTCTCAGCCGCTTTTTTGTCTTCTATTTTTTTCTGCGCAGCCTGTTTTTTCTGTTTTTCACGCTCATCATACTGTTTTGCATCAACAACAACGGCATCAATAATATTGTGCTTTTGTGCCACTGGCATTGATGGCGCATCGTCACGAGTCAAATTCAAACCCAACAGTAATACTAAACCAAGATGCAAAAGGACAACCAACAGCAGTATCAATGGATGGTTTTTTAATTCAGAAAATAAACCGGATGAATTCATTTAAAGCAATGGTTAATGGTTAATGGTTAATGGTTAATGGTTAATGAGTAGTGGCTCACGGATGTGCCGTTAGCGAACCAAAGGACGGAAAAGCAGCGCTGTCTGGTTCGTGGTTAAGTATTAGTGCTTTTTGTTTTTGACCTTCATTAACCATTAACCATTGTTTTTAAGGTTGCTCGGTCATTAACCCCACTTTTTCCACGCCGGCAGATTGCAGTAACACCATGGCTGTTGTTACTGCACCATAATTAACGTCTTTATCACCGCGCACCAAAATTGGTGTTTTCGGTTTTTGTTTTAATACCAGTGCCACACGTTGCATGACGACATCATCCGTTAACGGTTTTTTTAAGTTGTCACCCACGTTTAAATAATATTCTCCGGTTTTACTCACTGTTAATATCACTGGCTCAAGTTGCTCTGGCGGTAAAGTATTTGCACTTAGTTTTGGCAATTCAACTTTGACACCCTGTTGCACAATCGGCGCGGTAATCATGAATATAATCAATAACACCAACATGACATCAATGTATGGCACTACGTTTATTTCAGCAATTGAGCGGCGTTTTTTACCCATCACATAACTTCCGTTTACGTTTCATTATTGGCATGGCTTTGACGCTGTAAAATGGTGGCAAATTCTTCTGCAAAATTCTCGTATGTATTCGACAAACGGTCGACCTGCTCAGCATAACGGTTATATGCAATAACCGCAGGAATTGCTGCAAACAAACCCATCGCTGTGGCAATTAATGCTTCAGCAATGCCCGGTGCCACCATGGCAAGGCTGGCATGTTCTACTGCACCGAGGGCGATAAACGAACGCATGATACCCCACACGGTGCCAAATAAACCAATATAGGGACTAATCGAGCCGATAGTTGCCAACATAGACAGGTGCGAGTTCAGGGAATCTTCTTCTCTTGTCACCGCAACCTTCATGCTGCGTTGCACACTGGCCAACATCATTGCTGTATTAACTTTATTTTTATGGGTACGAATATATTCAGCAAAACCCAGCTCAAAAATTCGTGCAATACCACGACATTCATCTGTTTTACGTTTTACCTGGTTGTAAAGATCAGATAAATTTATACCAGACCAGAACTGATCTTCAAAGCGAAGAGCGTCGCGATTCGCCCGCTTTAATGTTTTGTATTTCATGGTTATAACAAACCATGAAAGTACCGATGCGGCTAATAAAATCAGCATCACTATCTGCACCACGATACTGGCATGCGTTACCAGCGAAAACAACGACATATCAGCTGCCACAAAAACACTCCTTTTTGATTTTTTTAATAATTGATGACGGTATGCTCTGCGGGCTAAATTTTGTCACGTTTAGACAGGCAATTTTTATTTCCGCATCGGCCAAAAGTGTCGCTGGCAAGACCTTAGAATAATTCGTTGATTTAAGAAAGGTCGCACCGCCTTCCTGGCTCTTTGCGACATACCGTCCTTCCCTGGACATAATTACCTGTTTAAAATGAATACTGGCTTTACCCAAAATACTAATAGATGTGATCACGTCTAACTCGTCATTAAATCTAGCGGGTTTTTTATATTGAATACTGGCGCTAGATACCGCAAACAAAACGCCCAGCTCCTGTTGTATTTTATCCTGCTCAAAACCGATACTGCGTAATAACTCAGTACGCGCACGCTCCATAAATTTTAGATAGTTGGCGTAATAAACCACCCCACCTGAATCGGTATCCTCGTAATAGACACGTACTGACCAGGAAAATTCCTTTGCTTTTGTATTCTTCATTTTATTTTGGTTTAAACAGATCCTGCTCTGGCACAAGTTCTTTGTTTAAGTTGTCCGGCGCAGGCAAACCAAAATGCTGATACACATTGGCGGTAGCAACGCGCCCTCTTGGGGTGCGCATTAAATAACCCTGTTGAATCAAATACGGTTCGATCACGTCTTCTATGGTGTCGCGTTCTTCACTGATGGCTGCCGCCAGATTCTCTACCCCGACCGGCCCGCCATTAAATTTTTCGATGATAG
>CAYQXD010000083.1:0-13565 GCA_964421315.1 uncultured Thiotrichaceae bacterium
TAGGCGCTGTTGCAGTGACCATCCCGGTGGCAATGATTGCCTGGTTTCAGTGGGGCGGCAGTAGTGAGTTTGTGTATCTTATGATAGCTTATCTGACGGTGCAGATTATAGATGGCAATGTACTGGTACCGATATTGTTTTCTGAAATGGTCAATATACACCCGGCAGCTATTATTATAGCCGTGCTTTTTTTTGGTGGGCTATGGGGCGTGTGGGGTGTGTTTTTTGCGATACCGTTAGCGACTTTAGTGCAGGCGGTGATTAATTCATGGCCTTCGATTCAGAATGGCTGACTTTTTTTTATTGACTGAGACCTTTGCACGAGTTGCGCCACATGAACGTGGTGTTTACGTACCATCAATACCGCTGTCATCTCGACCAAAGGGAGAGATCTTGTACCGCCGCAGTATAAGATCTCTCCCTTTGGTCGAGATGACAAAACGGCAAAGGTGTTTCGCGCAAAGCTCTCTAACTCTAACTACGGTGATGTTTCTGGTAATGTTTCTTCTTACGCATTGTACGGCGGCGGCTGTTCCATACCCACAAGCCACTTAATGATAACCAGAGCATAGCAATGGCTGCGGCATCCATCAGGTAAATGCCATATTGACCAAATATGCGACCACTGTGCAAGTCAAGAATAATGCGTTCCAGTTTAAGCCCGTTGCCACGATAAGCGACCAGTAATTGTTCTCTTTCAAAGTCAGTAAGTGTGGTTTTTTCTGTCCATTCAATCCCTTCGTTGGCAATGATGTCCCAGTCAAGAATATGTTCATCTGCTATGTAATACATGGGATCACTGGTTTCGATAACCGGACGTTTGTATTTTAAACCCAGGCGCTGGATGTTACTGAAGCTGATGCTGGTGTTGATACGCTCAATTAATTCACCTTGATAAGATAGCAGGATGATTTCATTGTCTAGCGCGACCACGATGAACTGTTCTGCACCAACCGCACCATGCATGGTTTGTTCAAGATTAGTGATGGCAGTGTTATCAAAAAAAAGTTGCTTTTGCCAGGCGCTGATAAGGTGATCCTGCGTGCTGTTTTTTATGCGAAAGGAAACCGGTTCACCCTCCGGTTCGATGCCATACCAGTTCAGTAACCACGAGGTGCTTATATAGGTTTCATCCAGTTTGAATTTTTCAGTATGGTTTAATGCAATGCCGGTAAGGCTAAGAATAATAACCAGAACCAGGGCAAATAAACCCATACGGCGGTGCCATAAGAAGGCGCTAAATCGTTTAGGTTTACGATTGGTCATTGTGTTGACTCATTATTTTTGACGGATATGTAAATCAAGTAACAAAGCAATTCTTGCCAGTTTTTTTAATGCACGCACAGACAGTGTGGCACCGGATATATTGGCAATCGTTTTATCAAGTCGATGATTATTTTTGAGCCTGGCCTGTTTAAATTGATCAGTAAAAAAATCATGGCGCACTTCCCAGCCACGGCTTTCTCTGAAGGCCAGTACTTTGACCCGTTCGATTTTGCTGTTATTAATAACAAAACCGGTAGTAATGTATTTTTCTTTGCCAATTTCTTCCAGTATCCAGGCGGTTTTGTTGTCCTGCTGCCAGTAACGTACCCGTAAACTTTTGTATTTATGGTCAAGTATTTTAACTATTTGTTGTTTCAGGCCTTTATTTAACCACAACACCCTGGCTTTTGGTGGTTTGTTATCAAATACCTGATTGATGAAATCAGCAGGCTCCTGATACATTCCGCCTGCAACCGTAATTGAGCTGGTAAGGGCGCATAGCAATAAGATAATGATGGGTAAAGATATTTTCATAACAGCGAATCTTACAATAAAAAACCAAAAAGGGGCGCTTTAGCGCCCCTTATACCAGATTCTAAGGAGTCTTTAGAACTGATAACCTATACCTAGATTAACACCATCGAATTCAGCAGAGCTATCATTACTTTGCATCTGATAATCTGCTTTAACAACAACATTTTCATGCGGCCAGTAGTTGAAGCCGATGTTAGTCTGAGATTTTGAAGTGCCAGCCGTAGTTGTGCCACCATTGTCCCATTCATTCTGGCGAATAAACACGCCGAATTTAGGAGTGACTTTGTATGAGGCTTCGATATAACCACCGTCCTGTGACTCTTTGGCTTTGTCATCTGCTGATGCTGTTGCATCTACGTCGATATCCCAGCGCCCGTATAAACCGGTCAGGGTAACATCGCCTACATTCCAGCGTGCGTGGGTGGTAATTAAGGTTGCGCTGCCAACAGTATCGCTACTGTCCTGTGTCATATCATCCTGATACTGCAGAGTTGCTGCAAGTTCCAGACCTGCTACACCGGTGTATTTAACTCGTCCGGTTGCAGCCAGGTTATTGACGGTGGCTTTGGCTACTTTTTGGCGGCCGCCACGAACATTTGTGCCACCATCTAAACCACTGGTAATAGCGACATCATAACTAAAGCCTGAAGCATAATGTCCAGATAACATTGCACCCGCTTCCCACCAGGTGGTAGGAATAATGTTTTTCTCAACGGGATTACGTTCCACACCGTAAAAAGTATCTGGCTCGTGTGTTTCGTTCAAAATGCCCACAGGAATTAAGAATAAACCGGCATTGGCTTTGGTGTTTTCGTTCAGGTCAAATTGAATATAGGCCTGTTCAAGTTCAACAAAGCCCGGTGCATCTTTGCCGACAAGTGAATGTTCTATTTCCAGCTCAGAGAAAAAACGAATACGGTCATTGAATTCATGGTTTACAAACAGCACAAAACGATGAAAGTCGACTTGTTTCTTATTGGTGCCGTCACTGCCGCTCAGGTTGTTGTAATGTAACTCACCATAACCGCCAATAGAGGTACTGCTTGTGGCTTTACTGTTTTCTTCAACCTGGTCAGCCAGCATATTGAATTGCTCCTGCAAGGCGTTAAATTCTTCGTCGCTTACTGCAAAAGCAGGTTGTGCGATGCCAAATGCAATGGCACTGACCAGTGCACTTTTAATAAATTGATGTTTCACAGACTTCTCCAAAAGTTATTTAAATTAAATAGTTGATTATTATTTGCCGGATGTGAGGTTGTGTACTTAAAACCGCACAACCACCCAATTACGTTAAGTTGAGCAGCGCATTATACGCATTGCTAATGCAAATGCAAATGATTCTCATATAGATTATCGTAAATATTTAGGGGTAATGGCAGGTGATAAATGGGGGTAGGAGGCTGTGTGATCCTGTCAGCGCATTCACTTTGAAATAAAAAAAACCGGTGTCGAATGACACCGGTTTTATTCACATAAACAACACTGTAGAATAACCGCGATGTTCGGTTTACAGCAAGCCTGTTAAGGAAGAATAAGGCTTTGTTTTGCTTTTAAGGTATAGAACGTATCCAGCCTGGTCTGTACTTCTTTCAGCATGACCTGATAAGCATCCATATCATTATCTGCATTACCACTGCCAGCAGTCATGTCAAATGTCGTACCAGTAACACCACTCACCTGACTGCCATCAGCCAATACCGGACCAAAACCAATCAAGTTATCAATTTCCTCAAACGTGGCCTTGTCGATTTTCGATTCTGTGCCACCGTATTGCAGTGATAGCATAAAGCCTTTCATTTCGCCCCACTGTTTGTAGTAGGCTTTTTGTTTGTCTGTGTTCGCTGGCTCTAACTGCAAAGTTGCTAGTGTGCTATACGAGTTACCTGCGTATTTATGCACGGCTTCGGCCAATACCATTTCCCAGTTGTCCTGTATGGTTTTGGCAAGTGAGACCAGCGAAGCACGCTCTGTGTCTGTCAGTAAACGGGCATCACCATCGGCATCAACCGCATTGGCAATCAGGGTGCGGCCTGTTAACCACGCATCCATCATATCTGCGCCATAGGTGCTACCATTGTCATCACGGTCAAACGAGGCGGCGTAGTAAGCAGGGCCGGAGGTGTATTCGTCATATAGCGATACCATGTTATCGCTATTAAAGTCAGCAGCGGCAAAATGCTCAGCGGTTTGCTTCTTGATTCGGTAATTTTGCTCAGCCGTCAGCGTGCCATAGTTAGCCGCTGCGCCCCAGTAGCCGAAACCTTCATCCCAGGAATGCTCTTTACCGGTGTAGTATGTGTCAGCGTTTTCATTGTAAGCGACATTATTGTCTTTAGTGCCTGCGGTGTTGATATATTCATCAAGGTATTTATCGACAGCCTGATTGTAGAACACCGCGCCCATGAGGAATTTAGGGAACAACTGATTATAGTCATAACCCGTGGTCATGTTGACATAAGCATCGCCAGTGGTGGCGTTGTTGTTGGCAAAGTCAGCGACCCATAAATCGAGTACCTCGCGCGCAGTTTTAGTCCCTGGCACACCCATAGTGATGTTTGCATTAACTGATAGAACACCGGGAATAGGGTCGGCCTGACTGGAAGATGTATCAAAGGTTTTGCTGTAAAGCTGACCTGAGCCCACTTCACCGATAGTGATTTCTTTTATGTCGAAGCCGGCTTTATCAGCAGGCGCTATAATCGTTGTGCCGGGATCGGCATCATCTTTCAGGTAAAGATTGACCAGAGCTGTTGTTGCTGTTGTATCAGTAGTTCCCGGCGCTTTTACGACGGCTTTAACAGACTCACGTAATACCTGACGCGCCATCTGGCCGGTGTATTTTTCAGACGAAGCATGACTGCCCGGTGCATCCTTTAAGGTGACGGGAAAGCCGGCATAATTGGCTGGTTTGGCAAAGCTGTTGTTGCCTGATGGCGCTGGATCATCACTGCTACTGCAACCCGCCAGAATCAGGCCTATGGAGGCAGCCAGTAAAGTGTTTTTTGTGCGATGAAATGTCATCATTTATTCTCCTAAAATTTTTTAGATTGGTAAGATAGCGGTGACAGACACCGTTACGAAATGTTAATACAAATCATTATCGTTTGCAATGTAATAATCGTTCTTGTTTGCGATGTGAATTAATTTCTGGTATATTTCCTTGTCATAGACGTGCCAGACGCACCTGAATCGCTATTTGTTTTGTGTGATTTAACGTGAATTCAAACCGAGGAAACATTAATGAGTATTTATCAGAGCCTGAAACCAATAGGGTCGAGCAAAAAAACGGCGTTTAACAGAAAAAACCCTGTCAGTTTACGACAGCCTTTGCAGGCACTTTTGTTGTTGCCCCTTTTTGTTGTCGCTTCCTGTGGCGGTGGTGGGGATGGTGGTACTACTACTACTAACACATCCACTGAGTTTACTAAAAGCGCTGAGCTTATTGCCAGTTCCGCTGATATTATGAAAGAGGGGTTTGATCGGCTCAATATCAGTGTTGTAGCGTTAAACACCAGTGTTAAGGCATATTGCACATCACCTGTTGATACGACTAAACGCACTGCTGCACAAGCGGCTTTTAAAACAGCTATGAGTGATTTGCAACACTCCATGCAACATCAGCTCGGCCCTGCACTGGATAATGATGCCATGTTGAAGCTGTATTCATGGCCAACATCATCTACCTGCGGCATTGATCAGGATCTGGCCAAAAACGACACAGCGTTGAATGTAGCAGTCAATAAACGCGGTATAGATGCGCTGGAATATCTATTATTCGTTGCACCGGCAACAGGGCACAGTTGCCCGGCTGGTGCCGAACCCGTGGCTGAGCTTGCGGCTTTTAATGCCTTGAGCGAAAACGACAGGGAGGCGAGTCGTTGTGCCTTTATGCTGCCGCTGGCTGCCGATGTTGCTGTCAGCGCCCAGGCGCTTGTCACTGCCTGGGGTACGCATGTGGATACCATGAAAGCAACCACGAATGTTAAAACAACGCTAAATGAAATCACTGATGCGATGTATTTTCTCAGGGAAGACCTCAGAGGATTCAAACTGGATAGACCGCTTGGTGGTGAAATGACGCAAACACAACCGAGTTGTGGCGTGATTGGAAGTGGTATCTGCCAGGCTGATCTCGAATCACCTCATGCCAGAGTTACCAAAGAGAATATTCGCACCAATGTACTTGCCTTCAAACAGCTTTATTTTGGCGGAGATGGCGGCGCTGCCTCTGTTGGTTTTGATGACTGGCTGCGTGAGGTTGGCAAAGCCGATGTGGCTGACAGGATGAGCGCCGAGATTGAAATTGTATTAACAAAGCTTAATGCTATTAATGGTTCGCTGTTTGATGCTATCAGCAGTGGCGGCGATATTAATGCTGTTAATGCTTTGCTGGCCGCAGTTGATGTGGTTAGTGAAACCTTACGCATAGATATGTTGCCTGCATTGGGCTTGAATGTGCCGGCAGGACTTGCATCTGATACCGATTAAATAACCCGTTTGACTGTCATCTCGACCAGAGGGAGAGATCTTAATGCCTCTGTGGCTCAAGATCTCTCCCTCTGGTCGAGATGACAGGTTTGTTTCTTTTACCTTAACTTATTATTAAGTGGCGGCACGTTATAGAGAGATGCATTAAGTGGCGGCACGTTATAGAGAAATACATAATGAAATCACAATCCATGAAGTTAAAAATCAGCCGACGTAATTTTCTGGGCGCTTCTCTGGCAGGCGCGGCATTATTACCCATCTTACCTGCTGCGGCTGGTGCGGTGCTGCAATCACGAAGCCGCCAACAGGATAGTTTATTTGTTAACGGTCATATTGATGCGGCTGGCAAGCATTTCATCAGCGGTTTTGATGTCCGGGGTGATGAAAAATTTCGCCTTGCTATTCCCGATGAGGCACATGGTTTTGCGGTTGACCCAACTGCGCCCAATCGTATTGTTTCAGCGCCTTCGGTGAATGGTACGCACGCGGTGGCGATGGATGTGGTAACGGGCAAACAACTGGTGGTGATTAAAAGCCGTCCCGGTCGGCATTATCTGGGGCATGCCGTGTTTAGCCCTGACGGTCGTTTTCTGTTTACCAGTGAAAATATTATCGACACTGCCGAGGGCGTGATTACGGTACGTGACGGCCGCGATTTCCGTTTTTTGCGGGAGTTGCCCGCTTATGGCATCGGCCCGCATGATATGCGTTTATTGCCTGATGGTTCCACCCTGGTGATTGCCAGTGGTGGTATTCGTACTCATCCCGATAGCGGCAGACGTGAACTTAACTTAAATTCCCTGAAATCCGCTTTGCTGTTTATCGACAGCCGCAATGGCAAATTGCTGCAACGCCGTGAACTTCCGGTGCCGCTGCTTTCGATACGTCATATTGATGTTGGTGCAGAAGGTGAAGTGCTGGTCACCTGTCAGTACAAGGGCAGAACAGATATGCCTAAACTGGTTGGTTTGCAACGTGGCAACGGTGAAATCGAAATGCTGGATATTGATGATGACAGCCTATGGTCTATGCGTGGTTATATTGCAAGTGCCTGTATTGCGCCCAATGGTATAGGCGCGGCAAGTTGTCCGCGTGGTAATCAGTTATCACTTTGGGATTTGCGTAAAAAACAGTTGATTAAACTGATTGAAATTAAGGATGTTGGTGGTGTTGCGGTGTCTGCAGACGGTAATCGTTTTATTGTCAGCGCCAATGTTGGTGAACTGTATCAGGTAGATATAAAGACACTACAGGTAAAACCGATGGGTGCAGTCTGGCAAAATGCGCAATGGACGAATCATATGTTAAGGACATTTGTTTAGGTATTACCAATAAACTTGACATACTATATATAGTATATATGCTGTATATAGTATGTGGGGTGTATATGAGCACAAAAGTGCAATAAAACAAATAAAACGCTTGCCAATCGAGATATTAAAGCGTTATGAGAAATGGAAAGATATTGTCAGAATATCCGGACGTGAAGGGCTAAAGCAAATTAAAGGCTTCAATGATGAGCCTTTATCAGGCCAATGGAAAGGCTGTCGGTCTTCTCGTCTTAATCTTCAGTATCGTGTCATTTATAAAGTTGAGCATGAGAATTTTTTTGTAAAAATAGAAAAGGTGACGGCGCATGACTACCGAAAAAAATAATATGAAAAATTATAAAAGGGCAAAACCTGTCATGAGCCTCTCTGTTGGTGAGTCAGTTAAAATTATTAGAGAGCTTCAGGAGTTGAGCCAAAATCAACTGTCTTTTATGACAAATATTCCCCAATCAACCCTTTCCGCTATTGAACATAATAAAATTAATATAGGGATAGAAAGAGCAAAAGTATTAGCTAAGGCCTTAAAATGCCATCCTGCTGTTCTGGTTTTTCCGGGTTGGGATGTGCATGAAGAAAAAGTAGCGTGACAATTCCTGTCTCTGTCTCTGCAGATTGAATGTTTTCGTGGGGTGCTTACGTGACGCATATCTTATATGGCTGCATTTATATTAGTGCTGGCCAATCTTTTTTTTAACACAATTAGTAACTACTACAGATATTAACTATTACAGGCGCGGCTGGTGCATGTTTCCTGCCCTGCTTGAACTGTGTCGGATTATTTATGAAAAACCACCCCTTTAACTTGAAAAAAAACCATTTGAAAAAAAATGCTATTGCTACCGGTGTGTTGTTGAGCTTTATCGCCACGCCACTTTTTTCTCAGGACAATTCTCAGCAAGATCAAGTACGTCTGGAATCAGTCACCATCACCGGTGATGCCGAGGAGCGGGAGCGTGCCACCGGTTCGGTGCATAAAATTGACCAGCAAGCGCTGGAGCAGTGGCATTACAGCGATGTCCACCGTATTCTTGAGGATGTGCCCGGTGTTTATGTGCGCGACGAAGAAGGTTATGGTCTGCGCCCGAACATTGGTATACGTGGTGCCAGCTCGGAGCGCAGCAAGAAAGTTGCGTTAATGGAAGACGGTATTCTGTTTGCGCCAGCACCGTATTCCGCACCTGCTGCTTATTATTTCCCGATGATGGCGCGGATGCAGGCAGTGGAAGTTTCCAAAGGCCCGGCGGCCATTAAATATGGCCCTAACACGGTGGGCGGCGCAATCAATTTTGTCAGTCGTGAAATCCCCGGTTTTAATGAAAACAATGGGACCATTGATGTCTCTGCAGGCAGTTATGGTTTGCGTAATGTGCATGGTTTTTATGGTGACAGCAAAGAGCGCTTTGGCTGGATGCTGGAAGGCGTGCATATGCAGGCAGATGGTTTTAAGGAGCTTGATGGTGGTGGTGAAACCGGCTTTGATAAAAATGATGTACTACTTAAGCTGCGCTTCAACAGCGACCTGAGCGCTGAAACATATCACCAGTTTGATATAAAACTGGGCTATGCCGATGAAACATCCAATGAAACGTATATGGGTTTAACCGATGATGATTTTGCAGCGAATGCTGTACGCCGTTATTTATCTACCGCGCTTGATCTGATGGAATGGGATCACCAGCAAGTCACGCTGAACCATTTTTATGACCCCGGCAGTGATTTTGTGGTTAACACCTCATTGTATCAACGCAATTTTGCCCGTGTCTGGGATAAGATAAACAGCTTTAGTGGTGATGCGCCGACCTTAAATGAAATTCTTCTAGACCCGGATACAGCAGGGAATAGAGGGTTTTACGAGATACTTTCAGGACAGGCAGATTCGTTTGCGCCCAGCGAGACCATAAGATTGCTGGCAGCCGACCGCTCTTATGTCTCCCGTGGCATTCAGAGCGAGATAGAGTGGCGACCGACCTTTGCTGACATCGACCATCTGTTCACCATCGGTGTGCGCTATCATGAAGATGAAGTAAAGCGTGATCATACGCAGCGTGGTTTTTTAATGCGCTCAGGGCAGCTTGAGAGCGACGGCGGCGCAAAAGTGTTAACCCTGCAAAATCGCGCCGATGCACAGGCGCTGGCGATACATATACAGGATGAGGTAACACTTGGCGATCTGACCATTAAGGCGGGTTTCCGTAATGAATATATTCAGACTGAATTTACTAATTTACTGACCAATGAGATAGTTTCACGTGATGACAATGTTTTTATTCCGGGCATTGGATTAAATTATAAGACCTCAGAGCATGTTCGCTTATTAGGTGGTGTTCACAAAGGTTTTGTGCCCGCGCAGCCTGGCAGTGGTGTTGAAGTGCTGCCAGAGGAAAGCATTAACTACGAACTGGGTATGCGCTATAACAGTTCAGCGTTAAGCGGCGAAGTGATTGGTTTTTATAGTGATTACAGTAACCTGTCTGGTTTATGCACATTGTCTTCGGGCTGTGCTGCCAGTGATATTGATGTCGGCTTTAACGCCGGGGAAGTGGATATCTGGGGTGTGGAAGCAGATATAGCAAAAACCTTTACCGGCGGTGGCTTAAGTTACCCCGTACGGCTGGCTTACACTTTCACCGATAGTGAATTTAAAAACAGCTTTACCTCACCTGACCCTACGTTAAAAGATGTTAGCGTGGGTGATCAACTGCCCTATATACCAGAACACCAGTTAACCATTAAAGCGGCCATTGACCACCGCCGCTGGCGCGTGGCACTGGCGTATAAATATATTGCCGAAATGCGTGTCATAGCTGGCAGCGGAACACCCTCTAAAAAAGAACGAACCGATGCGCAGAATGTCGTCGATTTTAGCGTCAATTATCAGCTAAGCCGTAAAGGACAGATGTATTTCACCGTTGATAATTTGCTCGATGATGTGGTTATTGTCTCGCGTAAACCTTTTGGCGCAAGATCAGGCAAACCACGCACTTTCTTGCTGGGTTATAAGCAGGAGTTTTAGTACTATCTGGAAAACAATAAAATGAAATTATTAAGTCGATCAGTGCTGATGCAGGCACATGCACTTTTAGCGGTTTTTATTTTACCTGCTGTTATTATGTTTTTTCTTACCGGCGCACTTTATACCTGGGGAATCAAGGGTGGTTATGAAACCACGGTTCACCCGATACAGTTAAAAAGTCCGCTGCAACAGCAACTGGGTGAGCTGGTTATGCTGGCTGAAACAGAACTGAAGAAACGGAATTTAGCCGTGCCTACGGGTCAAGCTAAAATAAAAACAATGGGTAATTCATATCAACTGGTATGGACTGGTTCGACTATGGATGTCATTGTGGAGCCAACAATGCAACCGCTGATTGCTCAGTTACAACTAAAAAATGCCAGCGGCTATCGTCAGTTCGTGCAGTTACACAAAGCAAAAGGTGGCGAGCTATTTAAAGTGTATGCAAAGGTGTTGGCTGCGGGTTTGCTTATATTACTTATTAGCGGTTTTATTATGGCATGGCAAATGGCAAGCTTGCAAAAACTGACAGCGATCTCTACAGCGGTGGGCGTTGTCGTTTTTGTTGGCATGATTTTGTTTAGTTAAGGATTCTCCAGTATGAAACTTACATTCTTTTTATCTCCTTTTATTATTTTTGCTGTTGCGCTGTCAGGTTTATCCCTTTCTGTACGGGCAGCGGATGCACTGGATGAAGGCCGGGCAGTGGTTGCTAAAACCAATAAACAATTGCAGCAGAAGCAGAAAAAAATTGATGCTTTGCATGAGCAGGCTGGTCAGATAGTCGAACAATACCGGGCTGCGCTGAGAGAATCTGAAAGTTATGAAATTTATAATAAACAGTTAAAAGATATTGTCAGCTCTCAGGCCGGTGATCTGGTTTCACTGCAGCAACAGATTGTTGAGATAGAAGTCACTGCACAACAGATTATGCCGATGATGCAGCGTATGATTGTTGCGCTGCAACAGTTTGTTGCCCAGGATATTCCGTTTTTAGCGGTTGAGCGGGCAGAGCGTCTGGCCAAACTGGAAGATACCATGAAACGTGCCGATATAACGGTGGCTGAAAAATACAGAAAGATACTGGAAGCCTATCAGATTGAAATTGAATACGGTAAAACCCTGGAAGCTTATCGCGCTGTACTGGACGATAAAAATGTTAATTTTTTAAAAGTGGGGCGGGCGGCGTTTTTTTATCAAACACTGGATGGACAAAGCTATGGCGTATGGCATCCTCAGCAAAAAAAATGGCAGCTGGTTGAAGATCGTGAGGTCAAAAAATCCATTGCCATGGGGCTAAAAATTGCTCGCAAGCAGCGTTCCCCTGAATTGTTGACGATTATGGCCCATACAGCAAGAGCAGCGGCGGGTGATTCACAATGAAGCTGATACTTATTTCGCTGGTTTTATTGATGAGCAGCACCACCACCACCAATGCTGACAAATTTAATACCAGCACCTTTGATGAGTTATTGCAAACTGTTAAACAGCAGACACGCGATGAACTGGCTCAGGAAAATACTCGTATTAAAAAGTTTGTTGCTGAAAAACAGCAGCAGCAGAAGTTACTGGCGACAGCGAAAAGCCAGTTGCAGACTCTTAAAAAACAAAGCCAGCAGTTAAATGATGAAATTGAAAACAATGAAAAGCAGTTGCTGGCAACTGAAGAAACCTTACAGATCAAGCTGGGCGATCTGGGTGAACTGTTTGGCGCTGTGCGCCAGGTTTCAGGTGAACTAAAAGCAGATTTTTCACGCTCTATGGTGTCTGTGCAACACCCGCAACGACTGTCATTTCTTGATGAGTTAGCCCAAAGCAAAATCCTGCCCGATGTGAAAGCACTGGAACAGCTCTGGTTTTATATGTTGCAAGAGATGGGTGAAACCGGAAAAACGGTTAACTTTAGTGCCGACGTTTTTAATACTGATGGCTCGCTACAACAACAACAGGTTACTCGTATTGGGGCTTATGCCATGCTTGCCAATGGGCTCTATCTGCAACATGACCATGATACCAATGCTCTGCATCAGTTGCAGAAACAGCCGCCTGCTCGATATAGTCAGGCTGCACAAAATTTTGCTGCCAGTGGAGATTCGCTGGTCGCAATTACTATTGACCCAACGCATGGTCAGCTATTCAATCTGCTGACCTTAAAGCCGACTTTGATGCAACGTATTAATCAGGGGGGCATAGTGGGTTATATTATTCTGGCACTGGGTGCTATTGGTTTGTTGATCGCTCTGTTCCGTTTTTTCTCTTTGAACCTGGTGAACACAAAAATAAAACGTCAAATTAAAAATCTTGATAAACCCGTAGACACAAACCCTCTGGGTAGAATTGCACTGGTTTACCATGAGTATATGGATCAACCGCTGAATGAAAGAGAAATTGCCCTGCAAGAAGCGATGATTAAGGAGGCACCCGCGATTGAGCGATATAACGGTTTAATCAAATTACTGGCGGCGGTGACACCTTTGTTAGGTTTGCTGGGTACGGTTATCGGCATGATTATTACTTTTCAAACCATCACCTTATTTGGTACCAGCGACCCTAAATTGATGGCTGGTGGTATTTCTACCGCACTGGTGACCACAGTATTAGGCTTGAGCATGGCGATTCCATTGTTATTCGCGCACACTTTTATTGTTGCAAAATCACGCAGAATTCTTGATATTATCGAGCATCAAAGTGTGGGTTTGATTGCTCACGAAAAATAATACGGACAGGTTTTAGACGGTAAAGGTAATACGAGAGTAACTACTCAGCGTATTATAAAGGTAAAGATGCAGGTTATTGATTTTTCAGGTATCTGTAGCATGGATGCTACAGTAGAGCGCCAAGTAAGTAAACATGGGGACGTATTCACAGCGTCCTGAGTAGTGGCACATGGAAGTGCCGTTTACGAACCAAAGGATGGAGAAATCAATAACCTG
>CAYQXD010000084.1:0-13564 GCA_964421315.1 uncultured Thiotrichaceae bacterium
CGTGACGCTTTTTGCGTTCCGATGTATGCCCTTGTTATATTGAAAACTAAAACTAACCCACACTATTTCAGCGTATAACTAAGCTGGCTGTAATGGACTTTTATTGCTTCGCACCTGAATACAATTTTTTTACCATTATTTGGCTGGCACCATTATGGCACTGGCTGCCTGTTTGTCGCTGCCCTTTTTTGGTTGGCACTTTTTATTAAAGCGCCGGATAAACTAAAAAAGTAATAGAGACAAATGCGCTTGTCTTTAACCTTAAAATACTTTTTATTGAGTACACAATATAACAGTATATTAGCCAGAATGTCGGTACTCTGTGTTATACAGATGGTGAAATATTCAATATTTGACATTCTGCCTATTTCTTTTTAATTCACTTGTAAGTTACACGGTCTTAGGCTAAATTTCAAACTCACACAATTTAAAGGATGACATGTTTCCAATGGATAAGGATGCTCAAATCTCCCGTTTCTGGGAAAAATATATAAAAGAATCAAAGCGATGCGGTGTTAAGCCTGATGTTGTTCGTTGGTATGTTAGACATGCTGAGTTATATATCAAAGCTCATAGGAGTCGACTTAAGGAACATACCGCTCTGGATGTGGATAAATATTTACAGGGCAAAGGCAGAAACACGGCGATTAAAGACTGGCAGTACTGCCAGATTGTTGATTCTTTGCGCGTTTTATTTGTTGCTGTGGTGGCTGTGCCCTGGTCGGCTGATTATCCCTGGGACGATTTGAAAACGCAGGCACGGTCTTTGCTGGCTTCTCACCCGACTATTGCCCGTCAACCACTGGATGTTGATTCTGTGGTTGATGACACCGTCACTTCTAGTGACTCGGTAAAAGCACAGTTTTCTGACGTGTTTGATGCGGTCATTCGTGAGATTCGCAGCAGAAACTATTCCATTCGTACTGAGCAAACTTATGTTGCCTGGTTATCACGATTTATTCGTTTTCATAAACTGCAACATCCAAAAAATCTTAATACTAATGATATTGCTAACTATTTAACCTATCTTGCGGTAAATAGAATGGTCGCCTCCAGTACACAGAGGCAGGCTTTAAATGCGATTATTTTTTATTACAAGAAAATTCCTAACAAATCTTTCGATGATATTGGTGCTTTTACTTTATCAAAAAAACCTAAACGTTTGCCGGTCGTGCTTTCGCGTGGGGAGGTTGAGCGCTTATTAAATGGCATCAGCGATCTGGTGTATTGTTTGATGGCAAGTTTATTATATGGTTGTGGTATGCGTTTAATGGAGTGTATTCGCTTGCGGGTATCTGACATTGATTTTGACTACCAGCAGATTATGATTCGAGATGCAAAAGGTAAAAAAGATCGGGTTGTGCCACTACCAAAAATTTTAATTGAACAGTTAACGGGACAGATTGGAGTTGTTAAAGAGTTACATAATAAAGATCTTGCGGATGGTCTTGGTGAAGTCTATGTGCCATTAGCACTTGGTAGAAAATACCCTAATGCAGCAAAAGAGATTGGTTGGCAGTATCTTTTTCCTTCGCAAAAAGTTTCGCTTGACCCAAGAAGCAATAAGGCTCGCCGACATCATATTCATGAGAATGGCTTGCAACGTAAGATTAAACTGGCAGCTTCACAAGCGGGGATTACAAAGAAAGTAAATTGTCATGCATTAAGGCATTACAAAATACATCCATGTATTTTGCCTTTCAGGCCAGCCTATAGCTGTTCAAATTTTCTCCAGGAAAATTTAGTCTTTTGCGACACATTTGCTGGAATCTGGTTACGATATTAGAACGGTTCAGGAGTTGCCTGGTCATGCCGATGTTTCTACTACCATGATTTACACACATGTTTTAAATAAGCCTGGCGTTTTTGTTAACAGTCCGTTGGATAATTTACTGTGATTAACCTTAAAAATCAGTTGGACCTACTGCGTATGTTTAATGCACTGAATCTTAAGGTTTTTTTATGAAAGAATAGGGGTCAAGTGAAAGAATAGGGGTCAAGTCACTTGCTTAATAATACTTTTTATTTTTTAATCCAGGTTGCTGTCATGCCTAAATCAAAACAAAGAGCACTGTGAAACTAGTGCTTTTATCTCTAATGTTTTCCATAAAGTTTAACTTTCAACACCTGATTTAATAACCGAAAATGCTTGTCAAGAGAATAAATCAGGCAGTTGTTTTGCTTCGCATTTTGAGCAATGATCAAACCAGGAATACCCACGCCATTTGCTCCAGATTTTAAGCGGTTTACTTGAAACTTAATAAGCTCTTCCCAGTTTATATTTAGCGGGGCGCTGTTTATCTCATGGAGCAGATTAATAACCTTTGTTTGTTTTTTCTGTCTTAGATAAGGGACTAGCTCAGTGAGAATTACGTCATTAATGACAATGATGTTTTCGTCAATCAAATAATCCAAGTTTTTGGACTTATCACCACCCTTAAAATAATCGATCCATATTGATGTATCAACCAATACATTCATTAATGGCGATCTCTTATTTCATCAAGATCAATAGTTAAGTCAATTTTTCCTCGATAATTCTTTAAGCCAGATATTTTTGACTTTCTTACCAGCTCATTCAGGGCTTTGATGATAACAGCAGTCTTTGTATTAGTGTGTGTTACCTTCATTGCTTCATTAAGCAAATTCTCAGGTAAATCTAAGGTTGTTCTCATATTTGCCTCCACATTTTATGCATATTATTGTATTACTATATGCATAACCTTTCAAGAAGGAGCCTTATCCAGGATGAATGAGAATATCAAAATAGCTCAGCAAACAGGGGGAAAGTGACTGCTGAATTCGTATAATTTGTGTCTGAGCAGAGTAGCTCTACGGCAAGTGTTTTTAAACAAATTACGCTAAATCAGCCACCAGTGAGTTTTGAAGATTGCTGGCCACAGGACTGACAATTTTCTGGTAATTTTCATGGTCGACACCAGCTGAAATACTGGCACCGGTTTTTGCTGCGGCTATCATTTCGTTATCAAGCTCAAAGCGCATGAAGTGAACCGCAGAGGTTTTTTCTGCATTATCACGCTCCAGGTCTTCATCGGCAATCGCATACACTTTAGCAAAACCTTCAATCTGCACCCAGATTAAATTTTCGATACCAATTAATCGTGTTAATTGCAACTGACGCACTTCAACATCAGGATACTGAATGAACATGGTTGCTTTCCAGTTTGTACCATCCGGAATTAACGGGTTATAAACAGCCAGCTCTTCTTCGATGCCAGCAGCATCAAATATTTTTTCTGCTTTTAACATTTCCTGCACCTGGTATTGCATGATGAGTTTATCTTCAAATGACAGCATAAGGTTATCGCCAAGTTCAAGGCGGCGATTTTCTTTGTACGCCATTATTTTTTTGCGATAGTCATCGCGCATTTCGGTGTATTGTTCCAGGCTGTACAGATCTTTGCGTGTGAGTTTTGTCATAAGTATAGTGTCGTAATAGTAGATTTATATACCGTAGGCTTTTCGTACCAGCGAAACAGGGTGTATGGGTTTACTGCCATCTGCCAGTCCTGCTTCGATGTGATGGCCAGCCATGGCACAATCACTGGTGTATACATCGGCGTTATTTTGTTTGATTTTATTGACCACCGGTTTGCAAATTTTCATTGCGGTATCGTGAAATTCACTTTTAAAGGTGTAGGTACCATCATGACCTGAACAGCGTTCAATCGGTAGTACTTCAGTGCCTGGAATGAGTTGTAGCAGGTCACGTGTTTTCATGCCTATGCGCTGCACACGCTGATGACAGGCGACATGATAAGCAATTTTTCCTAGCGGGGCTTTAAAATCTGTATTGAGTTTACCTGCTTTGTTACGCAGCATGAGATATTCAAAGGGGTCAAACATCGCTTGTTGAACTTTGATAACGTCATTTTCATCAGGGAACATCAAAGGCAGCTCCTGTTTAAACATCAAGGTGCAGGAGGGTACGGGGGTGACAATATCCCAGCCATCATCAACCAGCCGGGCAAGGATTTTAATATTGGCATCTTTGGCTTTGCTGACTGCATCAAGATCGCCTAATTCAAGTTTTGGCATGCCGCAGCATTGTGTGTTTTGCACCACTTGAACTTGCAGGTCATTGTGTTCAAAAACCTTAATCAGATCTTCACCGATTTGCGGTTCATTATAGTTGCCATAACAGGTGGCAAACAGGGCGACCTTACCGGTGGTGGTTTCGGTAGCCTCTGCCTGGTGGTTATTTTGTTTGCGTTTTTTATTGTTCTTTTTATCTCGTTTAAGCAGCGTATTGGAGTGATATTCTGGCAACAAGGCATCCGGGTGGATGCCCAGTGTTTTATCCAGCAGATTTCTGCTTAGTTTATTGCGGTTAACTGCATTAACGGTTTGTGAGATTACCGGGATACTGGCAAATTTGCCCAAAGCATCGGTTGAGGAAATCAGTTTGTCGCGCAGCCTGGTTTCGCCTTTTTTAAATTTGATGGCTTTTGCGCGTAACATCAGGTGTGGAAAATCCACGTTCCATTCATGCGGCGGCACATAAGGGCATTTTGTGAGATAACACAGGTCACACAAGTAACAGTGGTCGATCACTTTCCAGTAATCTTTTTTGGCGACACCATCGACTTCCAAGGTGTCCGATTCGTCAACCAGGTCGAACAGGGTGGGGAAGGAGCCGCACAGGCTGACACAACGGCGACAACCATGGCAGATATCAAACACCCGTTCGAGCTCAGTAAAAAGCTTATCTTCTTGCCAGAATTCGGGCGTGTCCTGTCCTAGCGGGTGCCTTGTTGGGGCTTCTAAACTGCCTTCTCTAGCCATAGGATTCTCTTTGCCTGGTGCGATATAACAAAAAAGGCCAGCCGAAATGACTGGCCTTTTTAAGGTAACAGAATTCGCTTATTTCGAGTTCTATTAATCCATGCTATCCAGTGCTTTCTGGAAACGATTGGCATGTGAACGCTCTGCTTTTGCCAGCGTTTCAAACCAGTCAGCGATTTCATCAAAACCTTCATCGCGAGCGGTTTTGGCCATACCCGGATACATATCAGTGTACTCGTGGGTTTCGCCAGCAATAGCAGCTTTCAGGTTATCGTCTGTGCCACCGATAGGTAAACCCGTTGCCGGATCACCTGTTTCTTCAAGATACTCAAGGTGACCGTGTGCATGACCGGTTTCGCCTTCAGCGGTTGAGCGAAATACGGCTGAAACATCGTTGTAACCTTCTACATCGGCTTTTGCAGCAAAATAAAGGTAACGGCGGTTTGCCTGAGATTCGCCAGCAAAAGCGTCTTTCAGATTTTGTTCTGTTTTACTGTCTTTTAAGCCCATCTTAATGTCTCCTGTTTGCGAGGTTGTTTAATAATCAGTCTAAAAAGGTGAGTAGATTCTACACCAGTTCATTGTTAGATTCATTCTAAATTTGTGGGTTTATGATGTCAAGTATGAATTTGTTTTAGCTGTTATTTTTTTTCAGCAATTAGCCGGAACCCCAGCACAGAATAGGCTTTTTCTGGATTATCTGCCGCCCGGTAAGCTGAGCGAATCAAGTGAGGCGGGCAGTGATAAGAACCACCACGACGTACTTTTTTTGTACCCTGTTTCGGGCCACCGGGGTTTATTATTAACAATCGTGTAGAAGCCCTGTTTGCATACGTTCTTGGGCTGTACCAGTCTGCCACCCATTCCCAGGCATTGCCATACATATCATACAGCCCCCAGGCATTGGCTTTTAGTTGTGCGACTGCCTGAATCTCATCATTTGAACTGTTTATATACCAGGCGTATTCATCCATTTCAAGTAATGAAAATGGACGCAAGCCGGTGTCACCCGCTCGTGCTGCATACTCCCATTCGGCTTCTGTAGGCAAACGATAATGAGTGTCGGCTGATTGTTGGTTTAGTTTTTCGATAAAACGGTTTGCTGCTGCCCAGGATACAGAAACAACCGGCAGTTGTTGCCAGCTTTCAGCCTGCCAGTGATTTTCCGGACCAGGCTTGCTGTGCATAACATTTAACCAGACTTGCTGCGTCACTTCGGTTTGAGAGAGCTGGAAAGATTTTTCAAAGACAACCTTATGTGCAGGCGTTTCGTCTTTTATCATGGCGGCCTTGGGATCCGGCAAATCGGCCAGCGCTTCATCAAGGTCAGTGGCGCCCATAACAAACTGTCCGGCGGGGATGGTAACAAATTTAAGTGCTATAGGTAAATTGCGCGCTGCAGGCTCGGCCTGAACAGGTAGAAAGATCAAGCCTGAAAACATGAGTGTCAATAACGATAAAGAGGATAAACGAAATAATTGCATGACTTTTCTGTATTTAACTGACTTTTTCAGGATATTGGGGTGTATTGATATCGACAATAACTTATTATTCGGGTTCGCAGATTTTTAGATTACAAAGAGGTTAAACCATGACGCGTGAAGTAGATGTTGCCATTTTAGGAGCAGGCAGTGCTGGCTTATTTGCCTTATCACAGGTAAAAAGTAAAACCGATAACTACGTTTTAATTAACGGAGGAGAATTAGGCACCACCTGCGCACGTGTAGGCTGCATGCCGTCCAAAGTGTTAATTCAGGTGGCTGAAGATTTTCATCGCAAAAGCATTTTTGAGCGTGAAGGTATTGAGGGTGGTGAAGCCCTGTCGATTGATGTGCCAACGAGTATGGAGCATGTGCAAGATTTACGTGATGTTTTTGTTGATCGAACCTTAGGCGCAACCGATAACCTGGACGCAACACATTTAATTGATGGTTATGCAAAATTTATTAGTAATGACACCATCGAAGTGAATGGCGAACAGATAAAAGCAAAAAGCATCATCATTGCTACCGGTTCTACGCCTGTTGTTCCTGCTGCCTGGCAGGAGTTTGAGGACGATATTCTTACTACCGATGAATTTTTTGAACTGGAAAACCTGCCGCCATCAATGGCAGTCATTGGCCTGGGCTCAATTGGGCTGGAAATAGGTCAGTCATTACACCGTATGGGAGTTAAAGTCGCAGCGGTAGATCAACTGGAAACTATTGCCAAACTGGAAGATGAGCAGGTTAATCAGTTAGCAAAAACCGTTATTGATAAAGAATTTCCACTCTGGCTGGGCCAGCCTGCAACGCTGCAGAAAGTGGATGACGGCATCCAGGTAAGCGCAGGTGAAAATAAGATGCTGGTTGATAAAGTGCTCGCCAGCCTGGGGCGTAAGCCAAATCTTGAAAACTTAAACCTTGAAGCCACCGATATAAAACTTGATAAAAACGGCATCCCGGAGTTTGACCCATTAACCATGCGGCTCAGTGATTTACCAGTATTTATAGCTGGTGATGCCAACGCAGATCGGCCCATTTTGCACGAAGCCGGGCATCAGGGGCGCATTGCCGGTTATAACGCCATGCTGCATGTAAACGGTAAGTCATCAGAAAAGTTCAAGCGTAAAGTGGCCATGGCTATCACTTTCTGTGATCCGAACATCGCCACTGTAGGTGCGCAGCTCAGCGAATTAAATCAAGATGAAATTGTCATCGGCGAAATTCAGTTTGCACCAGTTGGTCGAGCGCTGATCATGGGTAAAAACCGTGGTTTACTCAGGCTCTATGTGCAAAAGTCAGATGGTCTGTTATTAGGTGCCTGTATGTGCTGCGTGAAAGCAGAAAACCTGGCACATCTTATATGCTGGTCAATTCAACAGGGCATGACAGTGTTTGATATGTTAAAAATGCCGTTTTACCATCCGGTGATTGAAGAGGCACTGCAAGCAGCACTGTATAATGCATTGCCACAGCTGGATGTTAAGCAGGATCTGGTTGAGCTAGTGCGCGCCTAAAACTCACTGTCATCTCTACCTGCGGGAGCAGTGGCACAAGGACGTGCCACTGCTCCCGCAGGTAGAGATGACAATGGCTAAATTAGTGTTTTTTTGTATTTTTTAACAGGCTTTCATGCACAGGAATACCATGTTCCGAAATCTGTTTATAAGCCACTCGACTGCCCGTTTTATGCCATAACTCCAAAGCAGTAATTGGTTGCAATGCGGGCGAGCTGTATTGTCGAATGGTTTGTAATAAATCCATTAATAATACAAAACTTTCCGCTAGTTGCCGGTATAACTCAGCAATGCCTTTTTGCGTTACCGTACTAATGTGAAAATAAGCCGAACGCCCAAGATCAACATAATAACCCGCACCAACCAGCCTTCTTTCTGCTGATTGCGGATATAAACCAGATACCAGTAAACACTGATCGCCAATGTCACGTAGTTGCTCCTTACGCAAAGCATCATGAAGCTGGTACGACGTTAAGTAATCCAGCGCCAGCGCTTTCGTATTGAGCTGGCTGTTTTTAGCAAAACGCATTAAGGTAAAAACCAGGTAACTTTGCATGGCTTCATTCAGCTGGCAGCCATAGTCCTGTTCTGCCTCTCGCACCAGCGTGTGCCATTGCGACAGTTCAGATGAATCCAGAATAAATTGTTTACTCATCATTCTCACCCCCTTGTGTTACTTATCGACATCAGATGGTTTTTTTTGAGCATTTACTTGAAAACTTTTCACAAAGCATCTTTTATTCAGCATATCCATGCACCTCACCTCTTACCTGTGAGTATAGTTTTATCATACCAACATATTTTGTTTTAATAAAATGACTTATTTTTAATCTCCTATCACCACTGTCCGTTAACGGTTAGAGACATGAGTTGAACTCATATAGAATTATGACTATGAATAATTTTAATATTCCTGAATGGGTCTGCTGGATTGCACAGGATGCAGACGGAATCTGGTGGGGCTATCAAATAGAACCAAACTTGTCACATCAAAGCTGGTACGAAAATGAAGTAGGTATGTGTGTTCGTTTGGGGAAAGGAGAAAAAAATGCTGACTGGACATCGACATTAAAACGGTTTAGATAGACAAGTAGTAGCTACTCAATAACCCGTGGCGACATATGATTTTGAAACACGCCGTACATACGTCCCTGTAGGCTTGACGGTAGCATCCATGCTACCGACAGTTTCAAAACCATATGTCACCACGGATTATTGAGAAGCAGCATCAAAATCATATAGTTATAGAATATATATAAACTAATTATTAAAAACATGCTATAAACGCCCATGTCAATAATAATTTAAGAATAGAGGGAAAATTATGCAAGCTAAGCATCTGCAAGAGGGCTCTCAAGCCAAAATTCTAAGCACTGGTCAAATCGTAGAAGTAAAACGTGTCAGCAATCACGGATTTTCCGTTGTTCGCTTTCAAACCGGTGGTGATTACATGATTTTAAATGATCGCCTGGAAACCGTTACAAAGGAAAAAGTACAGCATTAGCTTCAACAGGTTGAAGTATAAAAAACTTCAATCGCCTTTTTCTTGACTTCGTTATTATAAAAGCGCCCTATAGTAATAATGGAACGCATGAAAAAGATAGCTTATATTTAAAAGTAACTATTGTAGTTAATTTTTGAATCCAGGCATCCTTCTCATGCGTTTCAGTTAATAAATGCACAATTACTATCATTTCAAATGAGAGGTGCCTGTTATGTCAAAAAAGAGCAGCGTTGCTAATGTTGAGAAGGTAGAGCGCCGTAAACATTGGCAAGATCGTCGAGTGGACGCTGATCGTAGAAACTCGGAGCGCTTGCGCCTGATTTCTTATGACTGTCGTAGCGGTGAGCCGCGACGCGCCGCCGATGTGGCAGGCGAGCTGTCAGATGGTGATGTTTGGTGGAATACTGGCGCGACCAAATACGAATAATTTATCAATTAAGCTGGATTTGTTACGTTATCCTTAAAAAATTCTGTGCATCTATGTAAACATTAATTGCATACCACTACATACCTGCAAGCCTGTTTTAACAGACATTCAATAGACATCGACGCAGTTCAATCTTCAAGCTGAATTATACATAGGCATGTTTATTTATTATAAGGTTTAAAAATCTGACGAACGGCATAATCAATTCTTACACGAATATTGTCTATTGTTTGCTGTTGCTGCACGTCGCCCGTGGCATGACCCAACCAGACAACGTAACCGCTGCTGGCATCAATGAGTGCGATAACGAGTGCAGCTTTTGGCACATTGACGGGTATTTTTTTATCACTATCCGGATCTTCTTTAAGTTCCAGTATCGTCATATCGACACCTGCCGCAAAAGCGACTAATAAATCTGGGTCATGCTCTACCTGGTTAAAGCCGTGGGCACGTAATTCACGATTAATGACAAACCTGACTTCTTCATCGGTATCCAGAGTCGGTTGTTCCCATTGACCAATCGGATCAAATACGATTTGTGCACTACCAGCCCAGGCGTATGATTTATATCTGTCATAGTTAATGCTCGGGTCGGCATGGGTTTCAATCTGTATGTCGTTGGTCAGGGTTGTGCATGATGAGATAAACGTAACGCTGACAAAGACAGAAATTAAAAAACAATATTTTGTTAACAGGTTCATGATATATCCAGGTTTAGGCGTTTGCTTTTATGTTAAAGAAGATGGCGTAAAGTACCGGCACCACGATAAGTGTTAATACGGATGCGAAACCCAGGCCAAACATAATCACCACTGCCATATCCAAAAAGAATACATCACTTAATAACGGTGCCATGCCAAGAATGGTGGTACTGGCAGCCATCATTACTGGTCGCATTCTGGAAACAGAAGAATCAAGAATTGCATTATAAGACTCCTTGCCGGAAGCAATATTGATGTCAATTTCTTCGATTAATACGATGGCGTTTTTAATTAACAGACCAACCAGACTGAGCGCGCCCAGTAACCCCATAAAACCAAAAGCCACATTTATGCTTAACAGGCCAGCGGTAATGCCGATAATCGCCAGTGGTACGGTTAACCAGATGATTAATGGTTGACGTATTTTGCCAAACAGTAAAATAACGATGACAATCATGGTAAGGAAACCGGCAGGTAATGAAGCATTGATAGCAGCATTAGCATCACGTGAATCTTCGTATTCACCGCCCCATTCCAGAGAGAAACCGGGTGGCAAATCAAGGGCATCAATTTTTTGCTTTAGACGATCAAATAATACGGTTGCCAGTTCGTGTGCAGGGTCGCAGGAGGGGGTGATAGTATAAATACGGTCGCGTTTTATAATTTTTGCATCAGACCACTCGGTTTTGAAATCGGATACTACCTGACCGACAGGTATCGAGCTTTGCAGGATGGGACTGTGTACCGGTATGTCACGTATGGAGCCCACATCTTCACGTTCAGCATAAGGCGGCAACATAATGATAGGCAGCAAACGAATACCGTCTCTAAATAAACCAACTTGCTGACCATCAAAGGCAGTGAGCATCGCTTTACTCACTTCTTCACGGGTAATGCCTAACTGACGCGCGGCTTTTTCATTGTAGATAGGGCGAATAACTTTAACCGGTTGTCGCCAGTCATCGCGAATATTTACCGCGCCACCATCATCTGCCATGATCTGCTGCACCTGCTGTGAAAGTTGACGCAACACAACGGGGTCAGGGCCATTTATTCTCGCCTCAATTTTTGCATCGCGTCCGGGACCAATACGAAGCGGTTTTGTTTTAGGCTCCGAGTTAGGGAAATTAATCGCCGCATATTCCAGTATTTGTTTTTGCAGGCGTGGAATATCCTGCAATGACTCGGTGGTGATGATTATTTGACCATATGCACTTGTTGGTGATTGAGGAGCATAAACCAGGGTAAAGCGCGTTGCGCCGCCACCAACAAAAGAAGCGGTGCTGACGACACCATCAAGCGTGTGCAGATAATTATCAAGCTGAATAATATCATCACGGGTTTTACGTATGTCAGTCCCTTCAACATTCCACATATCAAAGAAAAACATCGGTGTATTGGAGTCAGGAAAAAAACTCTTTTTTACGTAACCAAAACCATATAAAGAAGAAGCAAACAAAGTCAAAACAATGCTGATTGTTAACCAGCGAAAACGAATGGCGGTACTTAAAAAATCACGGTATTTTCTAAACATCAAACCTGAATAAGGATCTGCCTGTTCGGCCCCCGCCTTATCAGCTTTAAGAAATTGCACACATAATAAGGGGGTCATGGTGACGGCAGTAAACCAGGACAGTAACAGTGAGATTAAAATCACCCAGAATAACGAGTTGGCAAATTCACCGGTTGCATCCTGAGATAAGCCGATGGCAGCAAAAGCAACGATACCAACAAGCGTACCGCCAAGTAGCGGCCACATCGTCGCACCCACCACTACACGAGCTGCTTTGACACCCTCTTCGCCGCGTTTAATTCTTACTAACATGCCTTCGGCGACAACAATGGCATTATCCACCAGCATACCGAGTGCAATAATGAGCGCACCCAGTGATATGCGCTGCAGGTCAATCGCCATAAAATTCATGAACCAGACAGTGCCAGACACGGTAATCAAAAGAATCGCGCCAATTATCAGCCCGGTGCGCAAACCCATGAACAACAGCAGCACAATGATGACGATGACTAAAGCCAGTGCGACATTGAGCATAAAACCACTAACGGAGACATCAACAATGGTTGGCTGGTCATAGATAGCATCCAGTTGCATACCGACCGGGGTTATTGCCTGTAACTCGTTCAGGCGAGCATCTAAACGCTGGCCAACGGCAATCACATTTTTGCCAGATAGCATGGATATGCCTATGGTCAACGCCGGTTTAGCATTAAAGAAGGCATAACTTCCCGGTACTTCTTCATAAGCACGGCGCACCGTTGCAATATCTTTGATGCGTACCAGGGTGTTGTTATTACCACTGATCAGTAACTCGCCAATTTCCTGTACCGACAATAACTGCCCGGTAGGGTTGATACGAATATATTCATCACCGACACGTACATTGCCTGCATCCGAAACCAGATTTTGCGATTTTAATACCCGATTAAAATGCAGGTTAGAAATCCCCAGTTTTGCCATATTGGAACGAGACACTTCCAGATAAACGACTTCTTTCTGGTCACCCGCAATGGTTATTTTTCGAACTCCGGGAACCAGTAATAACTGCTCTTTTAATATATCGGCATAATCTTTTAATTCGCGGTAGGTGTAATCATCGCCGGTTAATGCATAGAACAGACCATATACATCTCCAAAATCATCGTATACCACAGGGGTCCGGGAGCCTGGGGGCAATTGAATTTGTACGTCATTAATTTTTCGACGTAACTCATCCCAGATTGCAGGGAAATCCTCTTTTTTATATTTATCTTTAATTTTTACCGTAACTTCTGAAAATCCGTTTTGTGAAATGGATTCGACACGTTTTAGTTGCTTTAATTGTTGTACCGCGTTTTCTATATGGTAGGTAACTTCACGCTCGACTTCCTGCGGTGTTGCGCCGGGATAAAGCGTGTAGACTTTTGCATCTTTAATAGTGAATTCAGGGTCTTCCAGGCGACTGATTTCCTGTAGCGCAGTCAAACCACCGGCAAGCATTAAAATAATAAAAAGCCAGGTGGTTACTTTTTTGGTAACAGAATATTCTGCAATGTTCATTTGATGAGTCCCTGTAAAGTTTAGTGCTACCGCAAACTACTACTGTAGACTGCTACCTGGCTTGCTCGCCTGTTTC
>CAYQXD010000085.1:0-13383 GCA_964421315.1 uncultured Thiotrichaceae bacterium
GAAAAAGGCGGCATAATTTTTAACTTTAGGCGACAACTCTCTTGAAAAACGCCGTGGTATAGAAATGCCTTAGATAAAAAATAAAAAAGTATTATATATCAAGCAACATAACTCCCCTGTTTTAAGTACTTGCAACAAATACTTAATCATAAACATCAAACACCTACTACCAGCACTATTTAAAAACTATCACCCCAACTATCACGCTTATGGCGCCAGTTGATGCGGGTAAGAATTAGGCCAAGAAGCAGGCTACCAATCGACACTGCGGCGCCGATCAAGAACCATTCCTGGGTAACATTATTGCGAAGTTGCTGGTTATCTTCTTCTAACATCGCTTCATTTTTGCGGACTTTACTCAGTTCTTTCTTTAGTTGTTTGTTCTTTTTCACTAAAGCCTGCGGATTGGCGGTGATGATTTTCAAATCTTCCAGCGAGTTACTTAAATTAGTACGTTCATTTTGCAAAACACCCTTCTCGTTTTTCAGTTGTTTGATTTCTGACTTTAATTCAGCAATGGTGCTGTTTAATTGTTTTATTTTCTGTTTTGATTTTGACAACATTTCATTAGCAGCGGCTAAACGATGACGACCACTGGGCACATCCATTGTGTCTTTATTTAATACCCAACCTGACTTGCCATCACTGATTTCAACATGGCTATATTTATCATCTTCAGATCTTTCCAGCACAATAAGTGCTGTGCCACTTCGGATAAATTTAATGATGCGGTGCCCTTCAGACGCTCCTGAGCGTAGCGGGATTTTAAGTTCATCGCTGACGTAACGAATGGCCGCTGTGGTTTGAATCTGGGCCTGAGCCGGTATGCTTATTACTACGCTTAATAGAACCAGCGCAAACAAGGGTAAATAATGAATAGACTGAGTTTTAATATTTAACACGTTATGTTTAACTCCCCTGTTTATAATAATGTTTATAAAAAACTATAAAAATAAAATACACACTGCCTAAATTGTATAAGCCTGTGTTTCGTCTGACAAACAATTTTGGACGTTGTTAAAGCTGAAAAGCATTAGTCCGCGAATAACCAAACTTAGTCATTCGCTCGATGAGCAAATCTGACACACTTTGACAGCTTAACCCTCAACTACTAGACCTTAATCCTTATAAGCAAAAACACCATCAATATTGTCTGCACAGTGCTCTTCAAACCACTTCAATTTTTCATGCAAGGCGACAACTTCGCCGACTATAATTAGTGTAGGCGGCTTGATTTCTTCGTTTTTGATTACATCAAGTAAGGTATCTAAGGTTGCAATCAAAACACGTTGCTGTGGTGTGGTGCCCTGCTCAACCAGTGCCACCGGTGTGCTTGCCGGTAACCCATGTGCAACCATTTCTTTACACAAAGTGGGTGCGCCATGCAAACCCATGTAGAACACCACGGTTTGATGTGGATGTGCCAGTGCTTTCCAGTTTAAATCAACCGAACCGTCTTTTAAATGGCCGGTAACAAACACGCAGGATTGTGCATAATCACGATGTGTTAACGGAATACCGGCATAAGAAGAACAACCATTTGCGGCAGTAATGCCCGGTACCACCTGAAAGCTTATGCCTTCCTGCGCCAACTCTTCAATTTCTTCACCACCACGGCCAAAGATAAACGGGTCACCGCCTTTTAAACGCAGCACGCGTTTGCCTTCTTTGGCCAGACGCACTAACAATTGATTGATATTTTCCTGTTGCATGGTGTGTTTATCACGTTCTTTACCTACATAAACAATCTCGGCATCACGACGCACCATTTCCATTATGGCGGGTGAAACCAGGCGGTCGTAAACCACCACATCGGCCTGTTGCATTAAACGCAAGGCACGGAAGGTCAATAAATCGGGATCACCAGGACCGGCACCAACCAGAAAAACTTCACCTGGCATTGTGGGTCTGACTGATTGTTCATCAATCGCTTTTTGTAACAATTGCCCGGCCTCACTCTCGTGACCGGAAAATACTCGCTCAGCCACACTGCCTGCAAGAATTTTTTCCCAGAAATCACGACGTGATTCCACATCTGGAAATGCCGTTTTCACTTTGTCACGAAAACCTTCAACCAGTGTTGCCAACCGACCATAAGCCGCAGGAATAATGCCTTCCAGTTTAGTGCGAATTAATCTTGCCAATACTGGTGATGAACCACCGGTGGAGATGGCAATAACTACAGGTGAGCGATCAATAATGGACGGCATGATAAAACTGCACAAATCGGGGTTATCCACCACATTTACCGGCAAACGCAATTGATGCGCAAGCTTTGAGACATGTTCATTAACCGGACGCTGGTTGGTTGCGGCGATAACTACTACACATGTTTCTAAATCTGACTCTTCAAACTCACGATTTTCGTGCTGTATTAATTGTTCTTCACTCAAATTTTGTAATTCATCACATAATTGCGGGGAAACTACGGTGACATTAGCCTGTGCTTTTCGCAGTAGCGCTACTTTGCGTGCAGCAATAGAACCACCGCCAACAACCAGACAGGGGCGTTGTTTAATTTGTATAAAGATTGGTAGGTATTGCATGACGATGATTATTTAAATGTTTAGAAAATACGGCGATAGTTATGCCAGGAGTGGCCCAATAGCTGTGTTCCATCCCTGTCACTGTTATCAGGCAAACGCTTAGGGATTTAGCAGTTTATCCAGTTTGCCACTTTGATTTAACGCCGTTAGATCATCAAAACCGCCAACATGAAAATCATCGATAAAAATTTGTGGTATGGTACGGCGACCGGTAATTTGCATCATATGATCAAACTTGGCCGGATCTTCATCAACTTTAATTAGCTCGTATTCGGCTTTTTTGCTTTGCAATAAACGTTCTGCAGCGGTGCAATAACCGCAAAAACGACCGCTATAAATTATAATTTTTGGTTGCGACATACTTGTAGACGACATAACTTACAAACCTTCTATAACGTTTTTCAGCATATTACGCACTTCAGACGCAATACCACCGAGCGCTTCATTTTGAATTGCCATCATTGATGCCATGGGGTCAACGGCCGCCACTTCAACTTTACCGTTGGGCAATTCCTGCACGATAACATTGCAGGGCAACATGGTACCGATTTTATCCTCTGCCAGTAGCGCTTTATGGGCAAAATCCGGATTGCAGGCACCTAAAATTGTATAAGGCTGAAAGTCAGCATCAATTTTCTTTTTCAAGGTCGCTTTCACATCAATAGTGGTTAATACGCCAAAACCAGCGTCAGCCAGGTGAGAGGTGACACGTTTTATAGCATCATCAAAATTGTCATCAATTATTTTAGAAAAGTAATAACTCATGGATAAACCTCTGTTTTACAAAAGTGGGTGGATAACTGGACGGGTATTATAACCTGTTGATTAGTAATTACGAATTACTAATTACTAATTACAGGATGTGGATGTTCAATTTTGTCGACACTTTGACCAGATATCTGCTTAAACGTTAGTAAAAATCGCGCCACTAAATAATTCGGAATTACATTTCCAATGGCGGCGGAGCAACGCGCAAAACTTCCTCTACGGTTGTTTCTCCTTTGGCGACTTTATTTGCGCCACTTAAGCGTAAAGGCTGCAAACCATCTTTAATTGCCTGACGACGCATATCATGAATATCACATTCTGTGGTAATCATATGGCGTGTTTCCTTTGAAAATTTAAACATTTCGTAAATGCCTTTGCGCCCCTGATAACCGGTATCACGGCACTCCAGACAACCCACCGGTTTGTACACCTGCCTGGGTTTTTCTGCTTTCCAGGGATACACCAGTTCCTGCCAGACACGGTCACTAATTTCTGTTGGCTGTTTACAATGCGGGCACAAAGTTCTCACCAGCCGTTGCGCCATGATACCGAGTACAGACGATTGAATTAAATATGGTGGCACTCCGATATCCAGCAATCGTGTGACTGCCGATGGCGCGTCATTAGTATGCAATGTTGATAATACCAGGTGCCCGGTCAACGCAGCCTGTATCGCGATATCGGCGGTTTCCTGATCACGAATCTCACCAATCATGATGATATCAGGGTCCTGACGCAATAACGTACGTACTCCGCTGGAAAAATTCAAATCGATATTTTTTTGCACCTGCATTTGATTAAATGCCGGTTCGACCAGCTCTATAGGATCTTCAATCGTACAAACATTTACATCCGGTTTAGCCAGCAGTTTTAAGGTGGAATACAGTGTAGTGGTTTTTCCTGAGCCGGTGGGGCCAGTCACCAGGATAATGCCATGTGGCTGTTTTATCATTGACTGCCAGATTTTATTATCTTTTTTACTAAAACCTAACTGAGTAAAGTTTTTTACCAGCACTTCCGGATCAAAAATACGCATCACCAGTTTTTCGCCAAAAGCTGTCGGCATGGTGGATAATCGCATTTCTACTTCATTGCCATCTTCGGTGCGTGTTTTCAGTCGACCATCCTGTGGTCGGCGTTTTTCTGCCACATCCATACGACCAATTATTTTTATGCGACTGGTCACCGCTTTCATTACTGCCACGGGAATTTGATAAACTTCCTGCAAAACACCGTCAATACGAAAACGCACAGGGCACATTTCCCTGCGTGGTTCCAGATGAATATCACTGGCACGCTGCTCAAATGCGTATTGTAACAACCAGTCTACGATATTGACCACATGCTGGTCATTGGCATCAAGTTTGCCGTTACGCCCCAGCTCCATCAGCTGTTCAAGATTTTGAATATTGCCGCCGCCACTATCCGCTGAGGTACGCGCACCATGAACCGACCTGGCAATGCTATAAAACTCCAACAATAATCGGCGGATGTCATCCGGATTGGAAATAACCAGTTTGAACGCTTTATTATGGATACGCGATAGTTCTGCTTCCCAGTCACGCTCGAAAGGTTGTGCTGTTGCCATCGTTATTGTGGTGTCATCAACCTTTATCGGCAACACGTTATATCGAGCGGCATAGGCGTATGACATCACTTCGGTTACTTCAGACACTTCTACTTTTAGCGGATCGATGCGCACGAAAGGCATATCAACACGCGCGGCTAACCATTTTGTCAACGTATCCAGCGTCAGTACTTTTTGTGTAACAAGATTAATCCAGTTTCGTGTTGCAATAATTTCAAGCGGGTTTTTTTTCTTATATTGCGCCCCCACAGCGAGGGTGCGCAACATGTGTGCGCTCTCCGTGTCAACCATTTCATCTTCTTCAAGCCACTGTAAAATGTCGTGAACTTCAAGATGTTGATTCAGTTTTATATTATCTTCAAATACTGCGCTCATTATTTGCTCTTGATATAGCATGTTGATTTAGCATGTCGCCCAAATCTCAAATTTTTTGCCTTTCTGACTCTCTAGTGAAGCCATGGCTAAATCTATTACTTCAATAGTAGACACTTTTGCGTATTTTGGTCCTGTTTTCAGCCATTTAATTAAGGATTCAATATCTTTCTCTTCGCCAGAAACCTGTACTTCAACACGACCATCACCAAGATTTCTAACGCCGCCGGAAAGTTTTAATTGAACAGCTTGTCGCCTGGTGCTCTCTCGAAAGAACACACCTTGCACTCGACCACTAATAAATATTTTCTTACTGACTAACATGATACAAATATGCAATACAAATCTTCGATATAAATCTACAAGCTTAGGGCATTACAAAAAAAGACCCGCAAGCGGGTCTTTTTTATTTTTAGTGATCACCATAGATCTATGGCTAGCCAGGTCTAATAACTAACTTATTTTGACAGGCTTATTTTGACCTGCTTTATTTTGATAGATACGCACGGTCAGACTGCTCGGTATCACCGAGTGACCATGCACCACGAGTTTTAGCATGATTAACTGCTGCATCAATTTCTGACGCTGACGCATTCTGATCTATATCCAGAACTTGTCCTGGATAAATCAAATCAGCATCCTGAATTTGATCACGGTTAGTTTTGTAAATCAGTGGCCACTGGTAAGGATCAGCATAAACTTCATCTTTACCTGAAATATTCCACAGATTATCACCGGTAACAACAGAGTAACTGCTTACACGACCAGCAGGCACAGCATTGGCATCACTAGCGGGTGAAGTGTCTACAGAAGAAACTGCATGTTCATTCAGGAATTTTTTATTAGCAGCCTCTGCCTGTGCTACTGCAGCATTTGCCTGATCTCTGGCTTCATTAGCCAGTTTAATAGCCGCAGCATAGTCACCTGCTTTAAGTTTTCCTTCTGCTTGTTTAATTAATTTTCCAGTATCGCGCCATTCGTAATTAACAAATTTAGCTTCAGCATGGGCATCTTTCGCCTCGGCAATGGCTTGTTGTGCTAATAACGAATCATCAGCGGTTTTTTCTGTTGAAGCACAACCTGTAATCAGGCCTAAGCTTAAAAGGGCTACGCTAAACAGACGGGCAGTTGTACGCATGGTCATAATGTCTCCATTTGGATTTTATTTTAAGTATTATTTAGAATTTGATATATTTATTGCTGAGGTGAATTATAGCCGTAAAAAGTAACAATGTAACCACTTAGTGTCAAGCAATGTTTTCTGTCAAAATGGCTGATTTCCGATAAAATTGAACCAACGCGGCAAAAAAGAAATTAAAACTGGAGATGAACAAAATAATGAGCGATGAAATTCAAATATTTTACAACCCTAAATGCAGTAAATGCCAACTGACCCTGGACATTTTAAAAAACAAAGATATATCGGTTTCTATTGTAGAATACCTGAATACGCCACCCGAAAACGCCGAACTTAGCCATGTTCTTGATTTGCTGGGGCTAGAACCACGAGATTTAATGAGAAAACATGAAGCACCTTATAAAGAAAACAATCTGGACAACCCAAATTTAAGCCGTGAACAGTTAATTCAGGCAATGATAGACCATCCCATTTTGATTGAACGCCCGATTATCATTTACGGTAATAAAGCCACCATCGGTCGTCCACCTGAAAAAGTTCTGGATATATTATAATGGTACAGGAAATATTAATTTTATATTACAGCCCGGGTGGCACCACCGCCGAAATGGCAAACATTATTGCCCGTGGGGTAGAAAAAATTGATGGTATGCGAGCACGTGTGCGCACCGTACCTGATGTCTCACCTGTATGCGAGCAATGCGCTGACGCTATTCCTGAAAAGGGTCCACTGTACGCCACCACCAATGATCTTATCGAATGCGCGGGGTTGATACTCGGCTGCCCCACACATTTTGGCAACATGCCCGCTGCCATGAAACATTTTATTGATAACACTAGTGCATTGTGGATGGGGGGTAAACTGGTTGGCAAGCCGGCCGCCGTTTTTTCTGCCAGCACCAGCATGCACGGCGGCCAGGAAAGTACCCTGTTCACCATGATGCTACCACTGCTGCATCACGGCATGTTAATTGTTGGCCTGCCCTACACCGAAACCGCGTTATTTCAAACAAAAACCGGTGGTACGCCTTACGGTGCAACACGACTAACAGAACACACGGCAAACGACATGGAAGCCACTCCTTTAAGTGACGAAGAACACGAACTTTGCCTGGCAATAGGCAAACGTGTCGCCTCTACTGCAAAAAAACTAAACTAATGAATCAAACTTCCAATAAATTAAAATCATATATTAAATTAGGCCGATGGTTAACCCTGTGCGGCTATTTTTCACTGTTCTTTGGCCTGTTTGTCTGGCATCTATTGATTAATCCACTAGAAGAACATCTCATTTCCATCATCATCTTTTTTCAGCTAGGACCGCTGTTGTTCCCGCTTATGGGTCTGCTTAAAGGCAAACTCTATACGCATGCCTGGTCGATGTATGTTGCGATTTTCTACTTTATCATCGGTGTCTGGTATGCGGGTAGCAGTGAAGACCTGAAGATCGGGCTTTATGTAATCTTCACCAGCCTGACGTTTTTTTTGGGAACAGTGCTTTATACGCGGTTTATGGGCAAGAAAGGGGAGCAGATGTAAGATTGTGCTCCTACATTTTCTATATACCGTCCATCCATGGAGTAGTATAAAGCGTTGCGTAAGTATTCGCAGTGTGTACTTTTGAAACACGCCGTAAATATATCCCTATAGGCTTGACGGTAGCATCCATGCTACCGACAGTTTAAAAAGCACACACTGCGAATACTTATGCAATGATTAATAGCACACGGATGTGCTGTTAACGAACCTATGGATGGACATAATCGCACCGCCATCCATGGCTCTTTGCGAAATACCGTCCATCCATGGACATAAAGAAACTGAAGCCTTTGCTATCAAACACTGATAATTAACTGTATAAATAAGGATTTTATCTGACAGACAGTGTCAGACTTGAATGACTGGTTTTCGACGTACTCAGTCATTAGCTCGCAGACTCAATCAGACTCAATTTTTCAGATTGAGTCTGGACTACTACACCTTATGCCTGTAAAACACACCCGCTGGATGCTCTACAAACTCAAAACTATCAGCAAATGGCGTAACTGCCTGATTGTTTCCGGTAAGCAAAATACCACCTGGTTTCAATAAATCAGCAAATTGCTTAAAAATCCCTGCCTTTACACCATTTGAAAAATACACCAGAACTTCGGGGCAAATAATTAAATCCATCTTCCCCAATGACTGAAAATTTTCAGTTAAATTACATTGACTAAATGTAATTTGCTGACGAAATTTATCCTTAAGCTGCCCGTTGCCGGCTTTCTCATCTACTGTGAAAAAGCGTTTTTTATCTTCATCACGCAGTGTCGATAGCTGCTGTATGTCGTATATTGCCTTTTCCGCATGGTTTATATCATCCGCTAAAACATCGGTAGCTATCAGCTGGAATTTTTTATCTTTACCGCTTTTATGCTCATATTTAGCTATTTCCATCACTACTGAATAAGCAAGTTGCCCTTGTTCACAACCCGCAACCCAGATTTTTGCCTTATCCGGTAATTGCGTAAAGATGTATTTATGTAAAATGTTTTTTAATTCGTCGTTTAAAAACCAGCCAGGCTGACGTTGCGAGATCACATCCAGTACACTGGCACATACATCAACATCACAAGCCTGTAATTTTTCCACAAGCAATGAGAGTGAATCAAATTTATCGTTTGATAAGAGTGGTTCAATTCTTTGGATTAGATGACTACGCCGAACATCTGAAACAATAACGCCAAGAACATTCTGCAGTGCCACGAGTAAAGATTCGTAACCATCAACATTATGAGAAGTAGCAGACAACATATTCAGACCTTCAAATGAGAATAATAAAAGCTAGACATAAGCATAGAAGGAAATTGCCAAACTGCAATAATCCACGTTATTTATGTGTACAAATTTGGATTTTATCTGACAGGCAGTGTCAGAGTGAAATGACTGGTTTCGACACATTGCGGACGTTGAAAGAAAAAGCTTATTGTCCACAGATGAACGCAAATGAACGCAAATAAAAACCTTGAATGTTTAGGTAGAAGACTCTGCCGTTGACGGCGTTATGGCGTGTCTCGCCTGCTACGCTATCGCTTAAGCAGGCCTACGATTATTCAGTATTACAAAAAAAATCTTGTGTTTTTTAATTTGCGTTCATTTGCGTTCATCTGTGGACAAAAATTGTTTTTCTATATGTGTCTGCTAATGACCGAACTCAGTCATTCGCTCTATGAGTAAAACTGACACACGTTGTATGTTAAATATGAGCTACTACAGATTAGTAATAATTTTAGTTTTTATACAACTATCTGTTCCGTATTTTTTGTTTAAAGTGCTGACGTTGTTGCGGTGTCATTGTGCGCACATGGTGCCTTATCTCTGCCCTTCTTTCAGGTGTAAGATTTTTCCAGCGCTGTTTTAGTTTTTTCTGTTTTGCTACTGGTAAGTCTTTAAACCATTGTTGTTTTTTACGTAACTGCCGTCTTTCCTCAGGCGTTAAAGATTTAAAATGCTGCAGACGCGTACGCAAAATTTTCTTCTCCTCAGCAGATAAGGATTTCCATTGTTTAAAACGCTTTTTCATGGTTGCTTTTTCGTCAGCAGACAACTCCTTCCAGCGCTGTGCGCCTTTAATCAATTTTTGTTTTTGTGCTTCAGACATATCCTTCCAGCGAGGTTCAAACTGTTTTAATGTCTGTTGTGTTTTCTCGTCAAGTGATTGCCAGTTAAGTAAATTATCCTGCGCAAAAACAGTTAACGGCGCTAACAGGCTCAATAATATGAATACGAATATAAAAATAGTTTGCTTATTCATTATTGCTCTCCGCTGCTGTGGTTTTATTGGTGGTTTTATTTGTAGTCATGTTGGTCTTGTCTGTACTGCTGTAATTAAAATCAATCGGGTGCATCCAGACATCATTAATATTTTCAAGATCGGCAAGAAATTCAAAAAATTCTTCATTCGGCGAGCCACTCGGCAAGTCACTCTCAGCAAACGCTGATGCGCTAACCACAAATACTGCAATAAATAAAAATCTAACTGGCATTGCTTTCATTATCTTCTTCAACTAACCAGGTAATAAATTCAAGCTCATTTAACAATTCATATTCAGCAATAATCGCATCGTCAGCAATATCATAATTGGCATTTAAAAAAGCAATACTGTCATTGCCAACTAATGTTTCACTATCTGTGGAAAATAACATAACGCTTGCAGTAACAACTATTATCAACGCGCTGGCAAAAGCTGCTGACTGTTTCCAGTTAAAGTTAAAAAATGACTGCTCTGAAAGCCTGTCTGCTTTTGCAAGCGCCGCTTTCCGACTGGCAGATAAGCTATGCTTAATCTCTTCATCAAGACTCGTTATGCTTATATCAAGCTGCTGCGCAATCTTGTTGACAATAACATCGCTAGTTTGATATTTATTCATAATAAAGATCCTCAAGCTTTAGTTGTAACTGTTGAACAGCACGTGAATAATGTGTCTTTACACTACCTTCACTAATACTCATTGCGTTGGCTGTATCGCGTACACTTAAACCCTGCCATTGCCTTAGTAAAAATGCCTGCTGCTGCCGTACGGGTAGTTGTTCGATAGCAAGCATGGTTTTATTGTTTATCTCAGTGCTTTCCATGGTTTTATCAGGCGTAATATTATTGTTAGGCTGATAATGCGCAATACTTTCAGTATTGCCAGGTGTTTCAAGCTGGTCATCAAAAAAACCAAACAAGCTGAACAATTTATTTTTTACCGTTTGTTTTCGATGCCAGTCTATTATTTTATTTTGCAATATTCGATGAAATAAAGCCGGCTAATCCTGTTGGTTATTACTGGCATATTTTTGAGCGAGTAACATCATCGTATCCTGAACATCCAATGCATGGTCGGTATCTCTTGTTGCCAGCCGCGCCATTCTGAACGCTTTTTTTTCTATGCCTGAAAGGAAATGGTTCAGTTCATGGTTCATGGTTCAAGTTAATATTCATAAAGTGTTCATTAACGCATAATCCTGACACATCAGCGGCATCTTTTTTTCAAAACTTTTTACATGTAAATACAGGAGCTGAATAAATCAGCTCCTGTAATGCAGTCTATTTATCTTAAAACAACACGTAAGCCGCGAACAGTCATGGTAACGTTATCATCATTAAAGTGGCCTTTAACTTTAATGGTTTTAACATTAGCAGAATTATTCAAATGCCGGGCCAGTGCTTCACTAAACCGGTTAAAGTCCAGGAACACCTGAGCCGATTGCTGTCCAATAATAACAAACACACCCTTACCTGAGACATTCGGTATCAATACCGGGCTCTGCATAAAACCATTCAGGTCTGTCAGTACACCAAGGCGTATTACATGATGGAACCGTCCCGTACCCGTTAAGTTCAGCGTGATGCTGGTGTCACTAATCTCACTGATAGCTGTGTTTGAAGCAGGTTCCCAATTGAGCATCATTAATGCTTTTGCATTTGCCACTAACACCAGTGAATGAGCATCAAAATCTTCTGGTGCCAGGCCAAAATCACGCACAAAACCCCTTACCTTAATCGGTTCATTTACAACAAGGCTCGATAAATCGAGGGCACCAGTATTGATTTCATAAAAACCGGCATCTGCATCAGTACTCGCATCAACGCCAGTGCCACTAAAATCAAACAGGTCAACCGCACGGCGACCAATATTTTTCACATCAACAGCGAGTGGTGAATCAGTTTGCACGATGGAACCATTAACCGTTGTCAGTAACATACGTGCCTTGCCATTGGTCGCATCCATAATGACATCACTACCAACATCCGCACTGACAGCATCACCGCTTATTTCGCCAAATACAGTAAGACGTTGGCCCACTGAAATTTCACTGATGTCATGGTTAGCGGTGGAAAGCTGTTTTTTTACCAGCGTGGTTGCAGCAAGTTCAATACTTATGGTGTCGTTGAAAAAACAACACTGCCATTGGCACGCAATAGTGTAACGCCTTTTAACAGCACGGTATCGCCACTGCGGGCAATAACGTGTCCGCTGACAACATCAGACTCACCATTTGGCACGCTACTGCCTGCATAAACCTGTGTGGCAACAAAAGCACGGCGATCATTTATGCGTTTTAATTCACCCAATACGATTACTGCGGTAAATTTTTCCTGTGCTGCTAATTCTTCCAGACCGGCTATACCTTCAAAACTGACGCTGTTTATTTCGTATACCGTGTCTGTTTCCACATGCACATTTAAGCTGCCAAAACGGCGCTTATCTTCAGCTAATACATGCCTGAACGGGCGTACGACAAGTTTAAACGTTTCATTAGCCACATCCACTGAAACCAACGGTCCACGCAAACGATGTGGTTTTGGATTTTCCAGTTCAACATCGGCCACCAGAAAGGGGGCAACGGTTAGCACGGGTTCAGCACCTGAAAAGTCAACACGATTCGATGCTTTCAGATCAAAATCCAGAGTTATGTGTGCAGGAATACCAGGAGCAATGACCAGCTTATCGCGGTCTGCCAGCTGAACTGATACTGCCAAAGTGTCAATGGTATTACCATCAATATCCAGTATGGTTGTTACTGCAACAATATTACCGTCTGCATCTTCGACTTGAATATCAGCATTGGAATAATCAAGCACCATACTGGCTTTTTTATAAACACCGTTAGGAACGGTTGCTGCTGTCAAAAATTCTGTTAATTCTGTATATTGTGCAAAATCAACACGTGTATTCAGGGGTAATGTTTCAACCACTACACCATTGCTTTTGGTCAAGGTAAGTGATAACACATCGACGGTATAGGTTGCATGATCCCCTTCAGCATCAGTTAAACCAACAATAACTTCGCCGCTACCGGCATCTGCAGAAGTTGAATTACTGCAACCACTTGTTATACTAAATATTGATACAAGAAAAATAAGTAGTAGCATTAATTGCCACCACGATTGATTTCGGATATGAGTCACTCCTGGCGCTAAAGTAGACATTTTATTTTCTCC
>CAYQXD010000086.1:0-13261 GCA_964421315.1 uncultured Thiotrichaceae bacterium
ACATTTTATTTTTCTGTTTTTTTCAAGTAGGCCTGCATAAGGCACGTTGCAGGCAAAGCCTTATCCCGGCATACAAACCTATTATTGTTTTTACTTTTTTCGCGTCTTTTGCGTTCTTCGCGGACTAACGCTTTTAATCTTTAATGTCTTCTAATGGCCGTTAGCAAGTATTCATTGTAATAAGAATTCAGGCCAGGCAAGTTTTAAATAGTCTGGTAATAAAGATTCTGCGGGTGATTTGCCTGTGCAAAAAAGAACCATCGCTCAGCGATTAATCCAATATACTGCACAATAAATGTCAGTGCGAATAGTACAAACATATTAGTCATTAATGCTACGCTGAGTAAACCAACCGGCACAATAAAAACCAGTACTAAAAAAATCCATTTAATGCTTTTAAAGAAAATCGGTTTTGCACCGTGAAAATATTCACGGGTGTTAAAAGAACCACCCATTGAGCCTTGGGCTTTTTGCTGGATTTTGGTATGACGTATACCAATAGCCGAACTTAAGTTCGATTTGTATTTTATTTTTGTATTGCGTATTAACGAAGCGAGTCGGGTAATAAAGGCAAAAATGGTTAGTGTAATTGTCCAGCCACCATAAAAGTTGATCAGGTCTGATTCGACGTATGCTACAAACACCGTGCATAAAGCAAAACCGGATGCCATACCTAACAAAGTGTAATTAACCACGGTCAACGGTGTTGCCCATTCCTGTAAAAATTTAATGCAGGCGTAAATCATTGCGGTGCACAGAAACAGGGAAAAAGCCAAAACCGTATTAATACCACCTGTCAGTAAAGATAAATCCACAATAAAATCTTCACCTAAAATAAACAGGACTGGATTCCAGCCACTGATGTGTATCATGGCATAAATAAAAGTCATGCTCATAAAAGCGGGTAATACGATAACCTCACGTGATAACCACGATGTTTTCCACATAGCAGCCGAACGCCAGGCACGTTCTGGGTGACCCAGATGAAAAAAGGATGCCAGCAGGCCAGCGGCTAAAAAAGCCAAAGCCAGTAAACTGCCGTAACCATAAAAACCGGGTGAATCCTGTACTGGTAAAACCTGAATAACTGAATACAGTTGACCGGTATATAAAGCCAGAAACAGTCCCTGACCAACACCGATTAAGGTGGTTAAAAAAATGACTGAAAAAGCTGGATGCATAAATTATTCTCTTTAAAAAATTATCTGATGTATTAGTAGTATGATAATGCCGGGTGCAATTATTATAATACTGTCATCTCGAACATCTTTTTGTGAGAGACCTTAAACTACTGATGTAAAGATCTCTCACAAAAAGATGTTCGAGATGACAGTTGCTATTGACTCCGATGTTTTTTAATTTTTATTATAAACTTATGGAAAAGATACATAGGCAATTACAAAATTACCAACTCATCACATCGTCTAATGTCTGTTCATCATCATCAGGCATTGGCAGTTGACGTTCTTTATTAAGCGGGTTATCAACCCGGGTAAGTTCGTCTCGATGTATGGTTATGTTAGCTTTTCTACGTGGTAAATAATGGTTCGCAGGTTTCGTGCCCCACTCTGGCATTAGCTGATAACCCCCATTGTCTCGAATCTGTTCCGAGACGATAGAATCGGGGTCATTCACATCACCAAACAAACGCGCACTGGTCGGGCAGGCTAAAACACAGGCAGGTTTGCGTTCAGCCTCTGGTAGGGATTCGTCATAAATGCGATCAACACATAAGGTGCATTTTTTCATTACCTTCTGGTTTTCATCAATTTCGCGAGCGCCATAAGGACATGCCCAGGAACAATATTTACAGCCGATGCATTTGTCGTAATCAACTAAAACAATGCCGTCTTGCTCACGTTTGTAACTGGCACCAGTTGGGCAAACCGGTACACAGGGCGGTTCTTCACAGTGCAAACAACTTTTTGGAAAGTGCACTGTTTGTGTGTTGGGGTACTCGCCTATTTCAAAGGTTTGTACGCGATTAAAAAAAGTGCCGGTTGGATCTTTATCGTAAGGGTTATAGTCCGACATAAAACCAGCCGTGCCCGAAGTGTTCCACTCTTTACAACTGGTGACACAGGCGTGGCAACCAACACAGACATTCAGGTCGATAACTAAAGCAAGTTGAGTCATTATTTATTTACCCTGTCTTTAGATTTTGTACCGGCAAAATATTTTAACCAGCGACCACTGATGAATTTGTTGCTTTGTTTTGTACCCGGTGTTTTTGCCCCGGCTTTAAATTGTGGAAAGGTTTCTTTTGGCTCGCCCGCATCGCAAGGATAAATTTTTACCCGCACATCATACCAGCCAGCCTGGCCGGTCACCGGATCTGAATTAGACAGATGCTCGCCGGCTTCACTGGGGGGCAATTCTTCACTGATTAAATGATTTAACAAAAAGCCTTTCTGCGATTCATTGGCATTTTTTGTTAAACCCCAGGCTCCTTTGGCTTTGCCAATGGCATTCCAGGTCCATACTGTGCCCGGTTCAACGGCTTCAGAATGACGACACATGCAACGCACCTTACCGTGCATGGATTCCACCCACATCCATTGACCATCTTTAATGCCAGCCACTTCAGCCGTTTTGGTATTCACGTTTAAATAGTTATGGCTATGTATCTGGCGCAGCCATGCATTTTGCGAATCCCAGGAATGGTACATCGCCATCGGTCTTTGGGTGATGGCATTTAATGGGTACTGGCGCAAATCAGTTTGCTGTGCTTCCAGTGTGTCACAATAAAAAGGAAGCGGGTCAAAATGCGTATTGATACGTTCGCGTAAATGTTCCGGTGGCTGTTTGCCATCGGTTTTACCCTGCGCTGCCAGGCGGAATTTTTGTAATACTTCGCTATATATATGGATGTTAATGGGCTCAGCATAACGCGTCAGACTATGGCGTTTTGCCCATTCCAGATAACCCTGATTCCAGTTACGCATGTACTGGTAAGATTTGGGTAGTTCATACTGGAACACACAATTGTTCTTTTCGTACATTTCCCACTGGTTAGGGTTAGGCTCGCCCTTCATAAATTTTTCACCGCCCTTGCCTCGCCAGCCAGCGAGAAAACCAATACCGGAATTAGGAGCGGTTTCATAATTAATCACAAAATCTGGATAATCACGGTATTTGCGCTCGCCCTTCTCATTAATGAATACCGGTAATTTTAAGCGTGAACCTAGTTCAATAAGCACTTCCTGAAAAGGTTTGCACTCGCCTGTTGGTGGTAGCACCGGAATACGCACTGAATCCACCGGGCCATCAAATTCTGAAATCGGCCGATCCAGCATCGACATCACATCGTGACGTTCCAGGTACGTGGTATCCGGCAGTACTAAATCAGCAAACGCCACCATTTCAGATTGAAATGCATCACAAACAATGAGGAATGGAATTTTGTACTCACCGTTGTCATCTTTATCGTTGAGCATGTCACGCACACTTTGTGTGTTCATGGTGGAGTTCCACGCCATGTTGGACATGAAAATCATCATGGTGTCGATGCTATACGGGTCGCCGCGCCAGGCATTGGTAATGGCGTTTTGCATTAAACCATGTACCGATAAAGGGTGTTCCCACGAAAAGGCTTTATCGAGTCGTATGGGTTCACCGTTATCATCAACAAACAGGTCATTCGGCTCGGCGGGCCAGCCTAGCGGCATACCATCTAAAGGGGTATCGGGCTGTATGGCATCCCAACTGGTCGGTGTTTTTGCACAGGGTGGGATCGGCCTGGGAAACGGTGCTTTATGTCGGAAACCTCCAGGACGATCAATGGTGCCTAAAATGCTCATTAAAATAGACATGGCTCGAATGGTCTGGAAACCATTGGAGTGTGCCGCTAGTCCGCGCATAGCATGAAAGGAAACCGGATTACCGGTGATATGATCGTGTTCCTTACCCCAGGTATCGGTCCATGAAATTGGCAGTTCGATTTTTTCATCACGCGCAGTAATGCCCATCTCATAAGCCAGGCGCTTAATAGTTTCAGCAGGAATACCAGTAATTTCAGCCGCCCACTCCGGGGTGTAATCTTTTACCCGGTCAACCAGTAACTGGAACGCCGGTTTAACCGGCGTGCCATCATCAAGGATAAACTCGCCCAATAGATACGGGTCAGAACCTTCAGTGTGCATGGAAATCGCTGTGTCCAGATCCCTGTCCCACCATAATTTGTTTTGCGCATCAAAACAGGCTTTTTCTTTCGGCGCTTCATAGCGCACAAACATGCCGTGTTCTGATGAGTTTTCATCGATATTAACCAGTTCGGCTGAGTTGGTGTAATTAATTAAAAAATCACGATCATACAAACCCTGTTTGATAATTTCATTAATAATGGACAGAAATAAAGCGCCATCGGTACCGGGTTTAATCGGCACCCACTCATCGGCAATAGCGGCATAACCGCTACGTACCGGGTTAATCGCTATAAACTTACCGCCTTTGCGTTTAAAGTCTGCCAAAGCAATTTTCATCGGGTTAGAATGGTGGTCTTCAGCGGTTCCAATCATAATGAACAGTTTTGAACGTTCCAGATCCGGGCCGCCAAACTCCCAGAAAGAACCGCCAATGGTATAAATCATACCCGCAGCCATATTCACCGAACACAAACCACCGTGCGCAGCATAATTAGGCGTACCAAACTGTTTGGCAAATAACCCGGTTAATGCCTGCATCTGGTCGCGACCGGTAAACAGAGCAAATTTTTTCGGATCAGTAGCGCGAATATGGGTCAGGCGTTCTTCCATAATAGAAAACGCCTTGTCCCATGAAATTTCAACAAACTCATTATCACCGCGATTGCTGTTTGGCTTGCGCATTAGCGGCTTAGTCAGCCGTGCAGGCGAATATTGCTTCATAATGCCTGAAGCCCCTTTGGCGCAAATCACACCTTTATTTAACGGGTGCTCCGGGTTGCCCTGAATATAACGCACCTCACCATCACGCAAAGTCACACGAATGCCGCAGCGGCAGGCACACATATAACAGGTGGTGTTTTTGGTCTCAATGCGACTGTTTTCGTCGGTCGCTTTAGAAGTCGGATTGTGTACCGGTTGAGACATAGTTTTTTCCTGAAATGTTACAGAGGTTGAACAGTAGCTGGTGAGGCTGATTTCGATATTAATAATATCAATGGTTTACTGTACTTGAATACACAGTGTTTTGCTAATCAACATTATTGCAGCAACCATAAAATATTATTATATTCTAATATAAAAGTGAGTTTATGATTATGCATTAAAAAGGTAAATATGCGGTATGTGTTTAATTCATTAGGGATATATTCAGATGATTCTGCTAGTGAGAATTTTTCGTAAATGTATGGATTTAAACACTTTTAAAAAAAATAATAGCCTGTTTTATAAATAATTTTCAAAAGCCTGCTATAAATAAGTTTAATACTGTCATATTTTCGACATGACGGTAGTGTTGAGTATAAATGCCACAAAAAATAACTTTGTAAATTATTTTTGTTGTAGGAAAATTAATGAATATACAAAACAATATAACCTGGTTATTTGGTATCTTTGCAGTAGTTGCGCTCTTTAGTGGTAGCAGTTTTATTTACAGTGAAAAGACCAATAAATCAGAAATGATTCAGTTTGCGGATTTAAGTGATGCCGATATCAATCTGATTCTTGCGGTTAAAGCAAAAATGGACACAGCTAGAATCAATAATTAGTCGTTATTATCAACATCATAAGGCCTGCATAATTAATGTTGAACTAAACCGCTACACGGTAGCTTTAATCCCTCTAACTTTTCACGCTTATCTCACTTAAAATACTCCCGGTCTCTGTTCAGGCCTTAATGCAGGAGAAGAGTGATGACACCTTTACGACAACAAATGATCGATGCGATGCAACAGCGTGGTTTTTAACAACGCACACACAAAAGCTATCTGGCTTCAGTCAGATCACTGGCAGGTTATTTTCATTAGTCTCCTGATCAAATTCAGGATTATTTTGTTTATCTGGTTAAAGAAAGAAAACTTTGTGGTGCCAGTTGCAGGCTGCACCTCAACGGTATTCGTTTCTTGTATTTACAAGTGCTTCACTGGACACAATTTGATATTCCGATTCAATACCCGAAACGGGCACAAAAGATTCCAGAACTACTGACCAGGCATGAAGTGAAGCAGATTATTGATGGCTGTCATAATCACAAACACCGAACCATTCTGCTCACCTGCTATGGTTGTGGCTTACGCGTTAGCGAGTTAGTCGCCCTGAAAGTCCGTCATATTGATGGCGAGCGCAAGCTACTGCGTGTCGAACAGGGCAAAGGCGCCAAAGATAGAGGGTTGTTTTGCCGTTGATGTTATTGAAAGTGTTACGTCAGTATTGGCTCTTTCCCAATAGTAATACACCTAAATGCCACTTGAGTATTACCACCACACAATTGATATTCAGGCGTGCAAAAAATGAAACCGGTATACAGAAAGTTGGTGGTATCCACAGCCTGCGCCATGCCTATGCAACACACCAACTGGAGAATGGATTAGCGATTCATAAACTGCAGCATCAGCTGGGACATACCAACCTGCAATTCACTTTACGTTACGTGCATTGGGTTCCAGGTTATCTGCAAGGCAAAGTCACTGTTTAGTGATCTGGTGGATCAGTTGGGGGGTGAGTCATGAATAAACTCACCGTCCAGCAACTATTGCAGCAACATCTGGATAACTACAGCCATGCTCATAAACTGGATAGTCATCGACTCAAGGTCTGTCGCCACTTACTGAACTGCCACACCCCTGCATTAGGTGGACTGCGATACTCAGGTTCCCCTGTATCACAGATGCAGAGATCACCATTGCCCCCAATGTCAACAGCGCGCCACCCGACAGTGGACAGAGCGCCAGCAGCAGGATGTACTGCCAGTCACCTATTATCATCTGGTGTTTACCCTGCCACATGAGCTCAACGGCTGGATGTAGTTGCACCCTGAAGAAATATATAGATGTTATTTCAGATAGTCTGGCAAACCCTTAAAGCCTTTGCCGCCAATCCCAAACGATTAAACGGCAAGCTGGGCATGACCGCCGTGTTACATACCTGGGGGCAAAACCTGAGTCAGCATGTCCATCTACACTGCCTGATACCCGGAGGCACGCTGGGTGAAGACAAATAATGGCATGGCGCACACAGTAGCTACCTGTTTCCGGTAAAGGCATTATCACGTTGTTTCCGGGGTAAGATGGTCAGTGCATTACGGGCGTGTTCAACCCAGGGGAAATTGCATCGCATTACCCGAGTCAATGAGATCTACAGTCATCGTATCGCGATTAGTAATCAACGCCTTATCGGTATGGATAAAGACCAGAAAATACCTTACACTGAACAGGAAATAACAAAAAAACAGGCAGGGAATGTACAAAAACATATTGGTTTGATTAGCCATGATCGAGAGTTAGGAAGCATCCACTTGACCCAATGGTTACAACCAAAGTGGTCGTTGAAATACAATCCCCATTATATAGAGTATGCCAGCCTGAAAGGCGGCATAGTCCAACAGACATTTATACATCATGCTGCGCACAGTGTATAAATGCCTAGATGTTATGTGTAAAAAGGTCGCTGTCCAAACATTGATATGAAAATGATTAAAAAAAATATAAATAAAGTATATTCAGACAATGATTTGAAGAGCTTTAATGGTACGTTCAAAATATCCAAAAAGGAATTAAGTGAATGGAAGCCACAAACAAAACAATCATCAGGCTCAATTGATCTTATTGATTTCTTTTCGGGTTGTGGAGGAATGTCATTGGGGTTTTCTGCAATCGGAAAATCTAAAATATTTAATCTTAAAGGAGCAATTGACATAAATCAAAAGGCTCTAGATTCTTACGGCGCCAATTTTAATTGTAAAACATTAAATAAGGACATTAAAGAATTGTGTAGCAATGAAGGAGTTAAATTGATTCGTAAAGAATTTGATTTGCCTAAAAAGAAAAAGCGTCCGTTAGTTATAATTGGCTGTGCACCATGTCAAGGTTTTTCAGCGCATAGAAAGAAAAATTGGAATAAAGATGATGAGAGAAATACTCTTATAGGTGCATTTACAGAAACAGCTGTAAAACTAAATCCAGACTTTATAGTAATGGAAAATGTACCTGAAATACTGGGGAAAAAGTACTGGGAACATTATGATGAAGCAAGGATAGTTTTAGAAAAAAAAGGTTATATCGTAAAACAAACCATATATAATTCTGCTTCATTTGGAGTACCTCAAGCAAGATTTAGAGCCATAATAATTGCATCAAAAATGGATTTCGAACTTCCTCTGCCCCAACTTGAAAAAGGGAAATTCATTACTGTACGAGACGCAATCTCTGATCTACCTAAAGTTGTCTCAGGTGAGGTAAAATCAAATGATAAATTTCATATAAGTGCTAAACATAAAGGCAGTACAATAGAAACAATTTCAAAAGTCCCTAAAGATGGTGGCAATAGACCGACAGGTGTTGGACCTAAGTGTCTAGACAAGGTAAAAGGATTTTCAGATGTTTATGGCAGATTATATTGGGATAAGCCATCTATCACTTTAACCCAATATTCCAGAAATCCTGCAAGTGGAAGATTTACTCACCCTGAACAAAACAGGGGGTTAACAATTAGAGAAGCGGCAAGAATTCAAAGTTTTCCTGATTCATACGATTTCCAAGGTTCTTTAGATCATTGTTTTAAACAAATTGGAGAATCAGTACCCCCTTTATTATCAATTGCTATTGCTTCTCAAATTGTAAGAGCATTTTCTAATAATATAAAGCCTAATAATGACTTAATCGAATCTATTACTCTTCCCGTAAAAAGTTCATATTCGAGTAAATTAAATTCAAAAACAGTTTCGTTATGAGCTTTACATGTATAGATGGGTTTTCTGGTGCTGGTGGATTAAGCTTGGGGTTATCCAAAGCGGGGTTTGACCTCATTTATAGTTTCGACATAGATAAGTGTTCTGTAGAAACTCAATTACTAAATAAAAAATATTTCAATCATAAAATACAAGAGCTTGATATAAGAGATTTTGATCCTATTGAAACAATGACTGAATTAGGTCTTAAAAAAGGAGAATTATCATTATTTGCTGGCGGGCCGCCTTGCCAAGGATTTTCTATTCAAAGAATCGGATTAGATCAGGATGATAGGAATAATTTCGTATATGTATTTATAGAAAAAATGATTGTATTATCTCCTAAATTTTTTCTGTTAGAGAATGTACCTGGAATTAATGGGAAAAGAGGAAAGCAAATTCTTGAAGATGCATTAGCTTATGCTCAGAAGCATGGATACCACATCCACAAAAATATTTTAGATGCTCAGGAATATGGAGTACCACAGAGAAGAAAAAGAATAATTATTATTGGTGAAAGGAGGTTTTCTTCGCCATTGAGATTTTCATATCCAAGCCCAAATGGGGGGAAAACAAGTGTTCGTGAAGCAATTGCTCATTTACCAGCTCCCCCAAAAAATGGTAAGGAACACCCAGATATTAAACATCATAGAAGCGATAAGTTATCTGAAATAAACATGAAAAGAATTAAACATGTTAAAGAAGGACAAGGAATGGCTTTTTTGCCTGAAAATCTTCTTGCTAATTGTCACAAAGTAGGTGCAAATAAAATTGGCCATCGTAATGTATACGGCAGAATGAAATGGGATGACGTAGCTCCAACTATAACAGCTCGTTTTGATAGTTTCACTAGAGGAATGTTTGGACATCCAGACCAGAATAGGACCATATCTTTAAGGGAGGGCGCACTACTTCAAACATTTCCAAGTGATTTTGAATTCGTTGGTAATAAAGTTGATATTGCAAGACAAATTGGTAATGCTGTTCCTGTGAATTTAGCGTTTGCAGTAGGTAAAGAAATAATAAAGTCATTAAAATGAATTTCAATCAAATCCTAAATAATTACTTATCAGAACTACATCAAGAAATTTTGGCCAGTGAGTCAGGAGAAACAACAGCAGAACTATCTTTCAGAACTAGTTTAGATAATTTTTTTAAAAATATAGCTCATACAATAGATTCAAAAATCGTAACGATTCCTGAACCGAAAAATCAAAATAAACGCGGAAGACCTGACTGGAGGTTTCATAATTCAGATTCAATGGGAGTCTACGGATATGTTGAAGCTAAAGGAATTGATGATCAAAATAAAATAAATAAGGAAGCTTATAGATCACAAGTAGAAAAGTATTTATCCCTTGGAAACCCAGTCCTATTGACTGATGGAATAGACTTTATTCTATTTAAACCTAATGGTGAAGAGGTAAAATATTCAGCTTGTATAAAACCAATAGACTGGAATAACTTAGTTCCAAATTCCGAATTAGAAACACTATTTTTAACTTTTTTTGGTCAGATTGGGCACCGCGTAATTTCTGAGAACCAACTGGTCACAGAAGTTGCTAAAAGAGCAAAGCTTTTGACTTCTGAAATATATGATTTTCTAAATTTAGAAGATGATGAAACAGAAAACCAGGCAGAACTAAATACGGTTCTCCTGTTAAGAGAACTAAAAGAAACAGCAGCTTTAAATCATGATAGAACGTTGGGTGATGCATTAAACTTTTCAAGTTTCATTTCTCAAGTACTAACTTTTGGATTGCTCTATGCCCATAGAGTAATCAACTCTGATTCAGAAACACCTTCTGTTAAATATGATCGAATTCATGAATTTTGGTTTTCAGTCATGGATGAAAAACACACCAACAAGCTAATACCATTCAAGACACTTGTTAAAGGGTTGGAACCGGAACTAAATTCTGATTTAAGTAGATTAGGATTATGGTATGACGATTTGAGAAGATTATTAGCTCATATACAACTTTCTGATAATCAAGTCGAGACTCCTGATTTTCATGAACTGTATGAAATATTTTTATCAAAGTACGATCCAGAAACTCGTTTTGACTATGGAGTATTCTATACCCCTAGAGTTTTAGCATTCTATACCGTAGGATTTGCTAAAAAAATAATACAAAGCTCAATGCCTGATGTTGAACTCAATTCCTCTGGAAATAAGATAATAGATCCGTGCTGTGGGACAGGCACATTCATTGAGGCAATATTGAGCTTAATAACACCTAATGATAAAGTTGAATTAATAGGTTTTGAAATTTTACCCGCCCCCTATGCACTGGCTCATTATAGAATGAGCATTATTAATGAAGTATACCCTGAAAATATCAAAATTAAACTTACAAACACCTTAAGTGACACGCTATTTGAATTAAATCCTGATTCGGAAGACAATGACGATCTGAGTAAAATGCTCGTAAAAGAACAGGAAGAAGCTTATCGCCTATCAACACCTCCTTTAACTTTGATAATAGGTAATCCTCCCTCGTCTGATTCCATGTTCCAAATTGAAAACGAAGGAGAAATAATTAAAACCCTTATTAATGATTTTAGACCTGATGAAATTAATAGAACTTCTAGGCAAAACACACAAAAACAATTATCAAATGAGTTTATAAAATTCTTAAGATGGACTGTTGATCGAGCATTAAACAGTACTCCGTCTTTGTTTGTTCTTATTCTTCCATCAAGTTTTGCTAAACATCCAACATATAAATTTGCACGAAAATATCTCATTGAAAAATTTAATGAAATTTGGGTTTTAGATTTTGACAGTGACCTTAGAACGGGTACGGAAGATATTAACCTTTTTGACACTAAACAAGGACGTTTAATTTTAGCAGCAACATTACAGGAAGAAGATTCCTCTCCCGCAAAAATTAACTACAATTCAATTACCCATCTGTCCAAAATTAATAAAGTTGAATATTTCAACCAGACTGAGATTAGTTTAGATGATTGGGGGGAAATTGAACTTGACCAAGATGATTTTTCATTAAAGCCCAAAATGGAATTTGACAAAGAGGTTTATAACTCATTTTGGCCAATTACAAATTCAAATAATGAAGGAATTTTTCTGAGGCATTGTTCTGGTCTAAAACTAGCTCCAACTCATCTACTAGTTCATGCTTCTCAAGGGCAATTGAAAAGAAGGTCAAAATTTATGGCTAAAACTGAGAACAACTTTGATTCAATCAAATCAAGATGGTACAACGGCCAACGTAAGATCCCTAATCAATCAAAAATCACAGATGGAATCAGGGCAAAACCTGGATTAGCGGCAAATGATAATAATATTTTTGAATATTCATATCGACCATTTCTTGAAACTAGTGTAATTCTCAATGATGACCTTCTAACAGAATTACAACAGTTAGGTGGCGGTGGTACAAGAGTACGTCCAGAAGTAAGGGCAGCATACTCAGATGAAAGAGTTCTTGGGTTTATAGTTTCCCCTGCACCAGAAGACCTTGGTGACAACCTTCATAAATTCACATCTTTTTGCTGGAATCTCCCTGACAATGATTTAAGTATGCGAGGAAGTGCTCGTGTCTTTTGTAATTATTTTCCAGAATATAAAAGAAGCGGTGAATGGAATAATGCAAATCAAGAGAATATAAACCCTGATCTCGTTGCTTTATTGTCGAATGAATTTGATATTACTCAAGAAGAAGTTATTACTCAATTGACGTTTTACTCCTATGCAATATTGAGCTCAAAGTTTTATTTAAGTTCTTTTGAAGGAGCTTTGTATGGTGTTGCAGGAAACTGGCCGAAAATTCCTATCACCAAGGATAAGTCACTTTTTATTAGCACCTCAGAACTTGGGAAAAAACTTGCCAATATTGAAAAATCAGATTACTTAATTTCTGAGATTACAGTTGATGAAGGTGAAATTTTATACCATAAATATAGTTTTGATGAAAATACTATAAATTTAAAAGATGTGTCGGGAAACGTTGTAAAACAATTCACTAACATAGCTTCTGAAGTAATCGATTTTGAAGTGTCTGGGTATAAAGTTCTGAAAGAATGGTTAAAAATGCACTCCTTCCAGTATTACAGAGCATCGCTTCAAACTGATAAAATATTAGAACTGGAAACTCTACTATCCAAAATCCCTTTGTACATAGGAAAAATTGAAGAATTGGATTTAGAGGTTGAGCAAATTTTGAATAATAAATTATTAATGCGATAGCCCTTATTCGTAGACCATAAAATATATTTTGAAGAGTCGTAAATACACGTAACACATATGAGCCGTAACTCTGTCAATAGGCACTAGTTTTTTTCGGGATCATTGATCAGATGAGGTTTATACCGATACCGTGGTAGATCAAGATCTTTCCCGCTGGTCGATGACAGCATGGTCTTTGTATTA
>CAYQXD010000087.1:0-13165 GCA_964421315.1 uncultured Thiotrichaceae bacterium
ACGTCCGGATCTGTATGGGGGGCTTTATGTAAATGAAGTTCCTACCATTTCTACCGTTGCTGAATATGTTGAAAGCCCTGAGATTATACGTTTACTGAAAATCTGCGGAGTTGATAAAATACAGGGTAATTACATATCAGTGCCGTTGCCAGCGTTGCCAAATAGTAACGTGGTTGAATTACATAAAAAAACGTTTGAAGGAAAATAACTTCTACAAATGGACGGGAATAAAATTGTTATTGCCACTACATTTGAATCTGTATAAAAACGAAAATTTTTTACCACAGAGAGCGCAGTGAAATTATTGGTACTGTTATTGCGCAGTATGCGCAATAAGTCAAAAATACTCTGTGCTCTCTGTGGTTCAAAAACACTTAACCGAAGATGCCTTTTGAGTGCAAATTTATAGTTTGTACGTTCTGGTCATCTAATGATTCCAGTGAGGCTATAAGTTGTCAGCATGTCTGCAAGCAATCATAAAGCGACATTGAACAACTTTTCATTGTTTGTAAATATCGTCAACAACGGACCTTCAGATGTGATTTTTATTCTGACCAAAAATATTTAGACGCTGTGTTTCACCTATGAGTTTTATCTATCTACTCTGCGGCCGCGAAACCCTGCTTGATACTGCTTCGCACTGGACGTGAGAAGAATGTTTCCAGTAATAGTTTTAGCGAAAACGGCTTATCTCTGTTCCAAGGTAGCAACGATACGATGCGCGCCATTGCACAATAACCAAAGATAAGTTGTACCCATGTGCCAATGCAGGGTATCCAGTAAAGTAATCGTAGTGGTTCGATGAATGCTACTAACAACAGCATGAGATACCAAAATCGTACTTGTATAGGAAACGTAGTTACACTTTTTTCACGTACAATAAAATGAATCAAATGAAATATTGTTAAACCTATAGCAAGCAAAAACCCTATACTGTTACCTAAGACACCATAAGTTAAAAATCCTGCAGTTACTAACCAGTACCACCACCCAATGTCTTTGTATTAATCGTTGCGTAAGTATTCAATCATAAACATGTAACTACCCCCGCATACCTAAAATTGCACATAATGAATATTTTCACGCAATACAGTAAATTAATTTTTAATACACAGGAACCAAATTATATCCCTGCGCCTGATAACCGATTAGAGAAATAAAGCCATCACCTACTAACGTTAAATCAGAAAATAACGATTTTTCATCTATACCAAAAACTCGTATCGCAACAGAACAGACTTCCTGTCTTACACCTAATTTATTGAGTGCGGAAACTTTTGATTCAACATCTATCAATATATTACCAGTAATTTTTTCTGTTTCATCCGAAGGCGATAAAGTAAGGTATTTCACACTTGGGCCAATATAAACTAAGACAAAATCTGGCTCAACTCCTTGCTCTACCATTCTATTATACGTTCCTTGAATTACCTCAAGATAAAAATTTAATTTTTTAGCATCTCCGATATCAATAAGAAACACGGCCTTTGCTACCTTAAGGTTACCAATAGCCGCATGGTCATCAACCGTAACTTGTGCAGCATATGACAAATTGCAAAGAAGAAAAAAAACAAATGTTATGCATGTTTTATAAAAAGGATATTTCATACTACGAACCGTTAGATGTAATTGGGCCATGGTTTTTTTGTAGATCAACAAGTGAACAACTTATTTTTCTCGTTCTATTGCAGTCTGTACCACCGACATGAAAATCAAACGAGCAACTTTTTTTCTGCAAAATAGCCCAGTCTTCCTGTGAGTAAGCATGAGATGGGAGATTCGGAGGGAAGTAAACACAACTCTCACAAAGCTCCAATGGTTGGTCAATATTTTTTAACATAATATTTGAATGTGATACCATTATCTTCAAAAAGTAAGAGTTCATTACCAGTTCGTTTGCACCATGATGGGATGTCGTTCTGAGTTCCTGAATCTGTTGCAATGATCTCCAGAACTTCGCCAACCTGCATTTTTTTCATGGCTTTGTTAGAGTCAACCATCGGCATGGGGCAGCACTTCCCAGACGTATCTAATGATTGCGTAACTGTTATTTCACTTTTATTCATGATGGTGCCTTTTTAGAATGTTTGATTGTAATCAGCTTTGTCGGCTTTTTCGTTCAGGAACCAGGATGCGCCAACAATGCCTTCTGCCTCAGGGATAAGACTACTTTCATCCACACCAAAAACAGCAGCAGCAAGGCTACAACCATAGAAATTTACACACCCCGTTTCTTTTATTGCCTTTATCAGCGTGTAAATATCATTTGGTATCCCAGCTTTTTCAACCTTGTCCCTCACCCACTGATCTTTATCTGCATATTCACCCTGTACTTTAATGTTTTTGGCACCGTCCTCTGTTAAAGCACGTACTGACCAATTCACAAAAAGCATATCAACCTGAATGCCCTCGGATGCCTGTAAATAAGCAAACGCAAGAGGGGTCAAGATCTTATCGTAGGAGTCTTCTCTTACTATAATTGTCATTGATTTCATTATATATCTCCTGAACGAACGTTCGTTCTAAGATTAAAGTAAAAAAAAGCAACCTTAGCTACGCACCGATTGCCATGCACAACTCCATATTTCATCTAGATACTCCTCAAGTGGTTGCTCAAGCACGCCATCCAGGCGCAAGCTAATCATACGCAACGCACCGCCAAAGACTGATGCAGCAGCTACCATATCATCCATTGAACGCACCTCACCGTTAGTCATACCATCAACAATCATTTGGCGCATTTGACGAAACGGCTTCGATGAACAAATCGGAGCCATATCAGGCATAAATTCTTTATGTTTTACAAACAGCATGTAAGTCATAACTTCTGGCCCTTCTTCGGTTACCCGAAACAGTAGTTCAATGACTGCTCGACAACGTGCCTGCGCTGTATCATGCTGATGATCTATGTCGTTAAATGCGTTTTCCATACGTGCGACCAACATCTCAAACAGTGATTTGGCTATGCCTTCCTTATCACCAAAATGGTGGTAAATTGAACCCGTACTCACACCAGATTCACGCACAATATCGGGTACCGACGTATTAAAGTAGCCTTGTTTTGTGAACAAGTGGATAGCCGTCTCCATAACCACTTCGGGAATATTACGGCTAGATTTGTTAGCAGTTGCTGGCATAAATCAAATATTAGAATGAACGTTCGTTCAAGTCAAGAAGAAGTGACCCAAAATGTCCGTTTTTTGCGTTTTTCTAACGCTACATTAGAAATGGTTAAATTTCTGCTTTGTGTTGGTTGCCCGCCTTTAGTGGTATTTCATCAAGGACAACACTGTGTGGTACACATGTGTAGGTCAGTACACAGCAACAATATGCCATATGTCCAATATTGACATAAATGGACATATGGCATATATTTATTTCATGGAGGTACCTACCTATGAATGTTAGCTTAAGTTCAACCTTTGAAGTCTACATCCAGAAACAACTGGATGAAGGGACTTACAACAATGCCAGTGAAGTTATCCGTGAGGCATTACGACTCAAAATGCAGCAGGATGAGATATATCAAACACGTTTAGAATCTTTACGCACTGCGATTATTCAAGGCGAAGAAAGCGGTGACGCTACTGCCTTTGATATGCAAGATATCATTCAGGAAGCTAAAAAAGATGCAGGACTGAATGCGTAAACTTGTAATTCGACCCAGTGCCAGAAATGATATTAAAAAAATCTGGCACTATACCTACAAAAATTGGGGAGAACAGCAGGCCGATATTTACACGCAATCACTCGGATCAGCTATTGATGAAATGCCGGAAAACCCTAAAATGGGAATCGATATTGGACATATTCGAAAAGACTACAGGCTATACCATTTTAAACATCATTTTGTTATTTATCGCTTAACATCTACTGCCATTGATATCGTCCGTGTTCTTGGTGAAAGCATGCAGATAAAACGCCATTTATAAAAAATAAACACCATCAAACCTGCTTACCCACTGTCTGCTTTGTCTATTTTTTCACAGCTATACAATATCCGACAATGTCTCTTATGTGGTGTAAGCGGTCTTAAAATACTAACAAGCATGATTAAACTTTTGATTCCAATTTTAGCGAAAATTACGGTTCTGCGTACATTTTGTATCAGTATAAAAACGTGGATCTGCAGAACTAGCGTATGCAAACGTCATTACTGCAGGTCTACGTGTCTATTTGTAGAAAATAATTAAACCCAATCCTTAGGTTTTAAATAATAATCATAAAGTTTTTCTTCTTCAGAGTTTTCCGGGATGCTTCTATTGTACTCAAAATGCACAACGGGTGGCAGTGACATCAAGATAGACTCTGTACGGCCACCTGTTTGTAGACCGAATAAAGTGCCACGGTCATAAACCAGATTAAACTCGACATAACGTCCCCGGCGATACAGCTGAAAATCACGTTGTTCTTTAGTATAACTTTCATTTTTTCTACGTTGCACAATAGGCAAATAAGCATCAATGTAATGATCGCCAACACTCTGCATAAAGGCAAAACTTTTTGTAAAGCCCGGTTCGTTTAAGTCATCAAAAAATAACCCGCCGATACCACGCTGTTCATTACGGTGTTTAATATAAAAATAATCATCGCACCAGCTTTTATATTTTTTGTAGGTATCGCTGCCAAAAGGCTCGCAGGCTTTTTTGGAAACGCTGTGCCAGTGGATGCAATCTTCATCATTGCCATAGTAAGGCGTTAAATCAAAACCGCCGCCGAACCACCAGACGGGGTCTTCATTTTCTTTTGTAGCGATAAAAAATCTTACATTGGCATGTGAGGTAGGAATTTTTGGGTTTTTAGGGTGAATGACTAAAGATACACCCATTGCCTGAAACTGCCTACCAGTCAGTTCCGGACGATGCGCAGTTGCTGATGCAGGTAACTCATCGCCACTTACGTGAGAGAAATTGACCCCGGCCTGCTCAAAAACATCGCCATTGCTTAATACCCGGGTGATGCCTCCACCGTTGCCTGCTTCACGTTGCCATTCATCAATAATAAAATCTTCTTTACCGTCTTCTTTTGCCAGTGCGTTACAAATGTTTTTTTGCAGTGATATTAAATAGGCTTTAACGGCCTGGATGTCGGGTTGGTCTTTGTTATTCATAATTTTTGGGGGGCTAATCTCTAAGAATTTTATTATCGCATAATCGGATGATTGTAGATGACTTACTGCTTTGCTTTTTATTTGCAATGAGAATTTTATCAATTTTATGGTGAAAATATTGATGCAGTTCGAGGGCGTTTGTTGCAGGTTTTTTGCCTGACAGGTTGGCGCTGGTTGAAATAATGGCGTGTCCCAGAGCATTGCATAAGCGTTGTACTTCATCGTGATTGCTGATGCGAATGCATAATGTATTGCTGTCACCGACTAACCAGCCTGGCGCACAAAGGTTCGCCTCAATAATCCAGCTGGTTGGCCGGGTGGTTTGTGTGAGGATTTGTTCCTGTTCCTTTTTGATCAGAATTAATGGTCTTATTTGCTCAACATTTGCCGCCAGTAAAATAAACTGTTTATTTAACGGGCGCTGTTTAATGGCATTGATTTTCTCCACCGCTTCCTGGTTATAGGGGTCACAGCCGAGACCGTAGATGGTGTCGGTAGGGTAGGCGATAATGCCGCCTTGTTTAATGATGTGTGCCGCATGGCGAATGGAAAAATCACTGGCCATAATGTTTTATCAGGATTTTTTGGCTGCTTTTTTCTTTACAACTTTTTTCTTAGTTGTTTTCTTTTTAGTGGTTTTTTTCTTAACAGTTTTCTTCTTCGTTACTTTTTTCTTAGTGACTTTTTTCTTTTTACCACGACGGAAAGGGGCGGCAGCCAGCAGTTCTTCACATTCTTTTTGCGTTAGCGACTTTGGTTCTTTGTCTTTGGGGATTTTTGCGTTTTTCAGACCGTCAGTAATATACGGTCCCCAGCGACCATTTAATACTTCAATGTCGGTACCGGGAAAATCCTTGATATGTTTATTGGCATCAAATTCTTTTTTTACCTTAACCAGTTCCATCGCCTGTTCATGGGTGATGTTGTACGGATCGATGCCTTTGTCCTGATATTCTTTATTGATGGAAACAAATTTGCTGGCATATTTCACGTAAGGGCCAAAGCGACCATAGTTGCTTGACAGTGCCTCGCCTTCGGGTGTTTCGCCCACGTCGCGTGGTAATTGCAGTAAAAAGTAAACATCATCCATGGTGATGTCGGCCATTTTCTGTCCCGGGCGCAGGCTGGCAAAACGCGGCTTTTCTTCATCGTCTTTATCGCCAATCTGCACAAACGGACCATAAGGGCCCATACGTACCGATACCGGTTTGCCGCTCTCGGCATCAGTGCCGATGTGGCGTGACTGGGCGACATTGGCACGGCTAACGTTTTCTTCAATATGATCAACGGTTTCTTTAAACGGGCCCCAGAATTTTTTAAGCAGTGGTACCCAGTCATGCTCACCACGCGCAATGCAGTCCAGTTCGTCTTCCAGATCTGCAGTGAATTCATAATCCACATATTTGGTGAAATGTTCGGTGAGAAAGCCGTTGACGATGCGGCCTATATCGGTGGGTGTGAAACGGCGGCTTTCCAGTTCAACATAGTTACGATTAACCAGGGTTGAAATAATGCTGGCGTAAGTTGACGGGCGACCGATGCCATATTCTTCCAGGGTTTTAACTAAACTGGCTTCAGTAAATCGTGGTGGTGGTTCAGTGAAATGTTGTTCATTTCTGATTTCCAGTAAATCTATTTTTTCGCCCTGGGTTAATTCAGGCAGCAGCTTTTCAGTATTGTCTTCGGTTTTTGCATCATCGGAGCCTTCCATATAAACCGACATGAAGCCAGGAAACTTTATCGTTGAGCCGGAGGCGCGGAAGCTGTTACCGTCGCCACAACCCAGTTCAACGCTTACTGTATCCAGTGTGGCGTGGATCATCTGGCAGGCCATGGTACGTTTCCAGATGAGCTGGTAAAGGGCAAACTGATCTGGATTCAGCTTGTCTTTAATGTCTTCGGGTATATGGCGAACCGAAGTTGGGCGAATGGCTTCATGCGCCTCCTGTGCATTTTTTGATTTGTTTTTGAAGATGCGTGGCGCATCGGGTAAATTATTTTTACCAAAGCGTTGTCCAATTAAATCGCGAATTTCATCCAGTGCTTCATCGGCAAGGTGTAACGAGTCGGTACGCATATAGGTGATTAATCCCACAGTTTCACCACCAATATCGATGCCTTCATACAGATTCTGGGCGGTACGCATAGTGCGTTGTGTAGAAAAGCGAAGCTTTCTGGCAGCTTCCTGCTGCAAGGTCGAGGTGGTGAATGGTGCTGAGGGATTACGTTTTCTTTCTTTCTTTTCTACCTTATTAACCGTTAATTTGCCGTGGGCTGCTTTTAGTAAAGTTTCTCTGGCAGCGGTAGCGGTGTCAGCATCGGTGATACTGAACTGTTTTATTTTTTCGTTTTTATAAATGTTTAGTTTGCTTAAGAATGTCTGTTTGTTTTTTGAAACATCGGCTTCAATGGTCCAGTATTCTTTGGGGTCAAAGGCTTCAATTGCCAGTTCACGTTCAACAATTAAACGTAGAGCAGGGCTTTGTACGCGACCAGCGGAAAGTCCACGTTGTACTTTTTTCCATAATAGTGGTGACAGGTTAAAACCCACCAGGTAATCCAGTGCCCGCCGGGTTTGTTGGGCATTAATTAAGTTGATGGAGAGTTTGCCGGGGTTAGCTATTGCTTCCTGTATCGCACGTTTAGTGACTTCGTTAAACGCAACACGATGAACCTGTTTGTTTTCAAGCAGGTTTTTTTCTTTTAACAGTTCATACAAATGCCATGAAATAGCTTCGCCTTCGCGATCCTGGTCAGTCGCGAGGTAGAGTGTGTCGGCTTTTTTTAAAAATTGAATGATTTTATTGACGTGTTTTTCGTTGCGTTCGATGATCTGGTATTCCATCACGAAATCATTTTCGGTGTCGATAGCCCCTTCCTTTGGGACAAGGTCACGCACATGACCGTATGAAGCAAGAACTTTGAAGTCTTTCCCTAAATATTTTTCAATAGTTTTCGCTTTTGCCGGCGACTCTACGATAACAAGGTTTTTACTCATAGGATGAATTTTGTTGGTTGGATATGTTTATTTAGATTTAATGAATATGGCTATGATCAATGGTTTCATCAAATATAAAGTCTGCCATCAATGCCAGTGCATTTTTTTCGTTCGGGCGAGAGTGTAGCACTATCATGATGATCCACTTTAGTTGTTCTGCATCAAGTGAATGCCCCAATGCAACTACACGATCGAGTATTAGTTCACGGGTAACAGGGGTGAGAAGAGTGGTCTGTTCCAGAAAATATAAAAAACCAATGCTTTCCCGGCTGATTAATTTTTTCTCCTGTTCGCTATAGATACGTGTGCTGGTTTCTTTAAGTAGAACAGGTTGATTATTGTGCTGATAATCCACCAGACCTTCTAGCCAGTCAAAAGCCTGGTTAATTTCATTATTTTGAAAGCCCATTTCTTCGAGGCGAAGTTGAATGCTGTCACGTTCTTCGGTGACATGGCTTGTTTCGGTTGGCTCTTCATCGTCCAGATAACATTCAAACAGAAACATTAATACATCAACAACGGATTGTTTAATTATCATTTAAAAGGTCTCACTCAACCGGTTTATGCTCACGGAAATAATATATAAATCAAATAATTACTTGATGTTTGTGTAACGCCCATTCTGGCATACAATAATGCCTTCAAGCTCCATAATAAGTAGCATGGAAGCGACCTCGGCAGCGGTAAACTGACTGCGAAAAACCAGTTCATCAATACTGGCAGGCTCATAAGCGAGGCATTTGAGCAGTTTTTGGTGATCCGGGTCAAGTGCCTGAGGTGACTCTTTAAGGTTTTCCTGGGTATTTTTTTCAGATTTTTTGGGGTAGTCGGGGGTTTGCTGGTGTGGAATACATAATTCCTCCAGTATATCGGCGGCTGTTTCAACCAGTTTTGCACCCTGGCGAATGAGTTGATGACAACCCCTGGCCATGGGATTGTGAATAGAACCGGGGATGGCAAAGACTTCTCTGTTTTGTTCCATCGCGTATCGTGCAGTAATCAAAGAACCGCTTTTTTGTGCTGCTTCTACCACCAGTGTGCCTAGCGCCAGTGCGCTGATTAAGCGATTGCGCCGAGGGAATAACCCGCGGTGCGGTTGTGTGCCGATGGGCATTTCGGAAATGACAGCACCATGTTCTGTAATCTGCTGTGCCAGCTTTTGGTGCTCTGCCGGGTAGATAATGTCCAGACCATGCGCGACCACAGCGATTGTTCCAGCCAGACCCTGTAGGGCACCTTCGTGACTGGCACCATCAATGCCGATGGCAAGACCGCTGGTAATGGTGATGCCTGCGTTGGACAGGTGTTTGGCGAACTCTCTGGCGGTATTACGCCCTGCGGCCGTTGGGTTACGTGAGCCTACCATGGCTAGTTGGGGTTGTTTTAGATAATCAATGTCACCTCTTACATATAATATAGGGGGCGCATCGGCCAGCTCTTTTAAGCTAACCGGATAAGTCTCGTCAAATAGAGTGATGATGTGATGATGGTCTTGTGCGAGCCAGTTAAGGTCGGCGCTGATGTCCGGTTTTGATTGTTTGCCCAGGGCGTTTAAAACATCCGCTTTTATCGCTAGCGTTGAGAGCTGTTTGCGGCTGGCTTTTAGTACAGCGTCCACCGTGACAAATGTATTAAGCAGGGTATGAAAAGTGGTGTTACCAACTCCCGGTATGTGACGTAGTGTTAACCAGTCTTCCAGTGAGTTCTGATTTGTGCGAGTGTTTTTTGCTTCTGCGTCCATTGCAGGCTGCGTCCTGTTTTTATTCATCCATGAATATTACACGATTATAGTTCTATATGATTTGTAGTGGGTCATTTTATTTAGACACGGAGAACACAGAGCGCACAGAGGATATTAAATATTTACCCAGCAGAATTCATATAGAGCCTTATTTGCCGGTTGTATTAAAATTTGCGGTGTTTAAAACCGTGGTGTATGAACAAAGTCATGTTTACGAATCACGCGCTCTGACTCCAGTATTAAACCATAACTGACACGGTCAAAGGTTTTAAAAAGCATCACTAAACCGCTGCGTTCATTGGGTAGCTTTACCGGTTTGCTGCGGCGTTTGTCAAAGCGATCATAGACGGTTGCTCCCTGGGTGTAGGTCGCCAGTAAATGACCGACCTCCATGCCGTCTCGTTCGCCTTTGTTGATAACCACAATCTGGTATTGAGCAACGCCAAACAGGGCATCATATAATGAGATTATTTGTGCGTTGATGTCTTTGTCGGGTATATGGGGGAAAAACAGGTTTTCCAGCTTGCTTTTGTCTTCTGGTAGCAGGCGGTCACCAATTAATACTTCTTTGATCGTATAGGTGAGATTGCCGGTGGCTGGATCATCATAGGTGCTGATATGTACATCACCTGAATATTTGGCCTCGTAGCCTAAAAGGTCATTACTGGCAGGGTCACGCAGTTCATCACCCGGCCTAAATACTGAAAAACGAACGCGCTCTTTGTCAATTTCACCGCGGATGTAAACGCGATCACCAGTACTTAATATAAGGCGTTGCTCATCACTTGCAATAATGCGTGGTGCATTGTCGAGTTGCTCTTTGGTAACAACGCGGGGTTTGCTTAAAAACTGCCGGATAGCATCACCTGGAATATTGGGGATGCTTGCCTGTAGCGCTTTTGAGCGTATACCAGGCTTAAGTTTTTTAACCGGTAGTTCACCACTGGTTTGTTGAGCCGCTTTGCGCTGTGCTTCATTGACAAATATTTGTGGTTGGCCATCAACATAAGTCAACGTTAGTACATCACCCGGAAAAATTAAGTGGGGGTTTTGAATTTGAGTGTTTTTTTGCCAGATTTCAGGCCAGTACCATGGGTCGCGGAGGAATAAATTAGCGATGTCCCATAAAGTATCTCCTTTTTTAACCGTATATTGTCTTGGGCGCGAGGTTTTTACACGGATTTTTTTTATCGGCGCAGTTATTTTTTCGGCGGCAATAATTGTTCCCGATGCTTGCTCAGGTTCAACAATTTGAACCGGTTCAGGTTTAGTGGCACTACAACCGGTGATTGAAGCGATGGTAACAGCCAGTAGCCCTAATAGCATGAAAAAGGGTACAATATTAGCTGATCCGGGAGTCGTTGAGTTGTTCATTTTTATTTTTATTCCCTGGTCTTTTACTCTGAAAATTTATTTTTTTCAAAGATTTGTAAGCACTGATTTTATTACTGTTCTCAATAGCTTAGTAGATAAATTTTGGTTCCATCTTTTGGTCCGTAAACGCCACATCCATGTGGCACTTCTGCTAAAGTAAGTTTTTTATTGAGTGTAGCAGAAATAATTATAGTCGTGCTGATCAGTGGTGTTTTCAGCTAATGGGCTTTTAACACAACAATTAGCTAAAAAGATAAAGCATTATGGCAATACTAGATATATTACATTACCCGGATAAACGTCTGCGAATGGTAGCCCAACCTGTAGAAAAAGTAGATAGTGTTATTAAAAAACTGGTGGAGGACATGTTTGAAACCATGTATCTTGCACCCGGAATCGGTTTGGCCGCGACCCAGGTTAACGTGCATCAACAGGTGATTGTGATTGACCTGTCTGAGGATAAAAGTCAGCCGCTGTGTTTGATTAATCCTGAGATTATTGCAGAAGAGGGTAGCGAAAGTTGTGATGAAGGTTGCCTGTCGGTGCCGGATGTCTTTGAAACGGTGCAGCGCAGTGAAAAAGTCACCGTGAAAGCAATGGATGAAAATGGGGATGAATATACCTTGCAGGCAGACGAAATGCTGGCAGTGTGTATTCAGCATGAAATAGACCATTTAAACGGCAAACTATTTGTTGATTATTTATCACCATTAAAACTACAGCGTATTAAAAAACGTTTATTGAAAGCGCAGCGTGAAGAAAATCGAAATGCTGCAGCTAGAATGTAATTGTTTTAATTTTTGTTCTGTCAAACCGTAACCTGATCGTTGGCACCCCCTGTGAGTAATCCTCTTCGTATTATCTATGCTGGCACACCGGATTTTTCCGTGGCTGCGCTGCAAGCACTAATCGACTCATCTTATGATGTTATTGCAGTGTATACTCAGCCGGATCGTCCTGCCGGTCGAGGTCGTGGCTTGCTGGCATCGCCAGTAAAGCAGAAAGCACAGGAATACGATATACCTGTATATCAGCCGGTATCATTAAAGGATAAACAAGCGCAAGACGAATTAAAATCTTTAAATGCTGATTTAATGATTGTTACCGCTTATGGTTTGTTGCTGCCGCCTGCCGTGCTGGAAGCACCACGCCTGGGCTGTATTAATATTCATGCATCACTGTTGCCGCGCTGGCGGGGCGCGGCTCCGATACAGCGTGCTATATTAGCGGCAGATAAAATAACCGGAATCACTATCATGCAAATGGATCAAGGCCTGGATACCGGCGATATGCTTAGCGTGGCTGAATGTGACATTACTGCTGATGAAACCGGTTCCAGTTTGCACGATAAATTAATGTTGCTGGGCGCAAAAACCTTAATCTCGGTTTTGCCTGCGATTGCTGAACAAAGCCAGAATAGAACGAAACAGAACGATGCTGATGCCTGTTATGCAGCAAAATTAAATAAAGCAGAAGCAAAAATTAACTGGTCGCTATCAGTGGCAGAAATAGAGCGAGCGATTCGTGCTTATAATTCGTGGCCGGTGGCTTATTGCAGTTGTCTAAGAAGTGTAGGAAAAAATAACAAAACAGTAAAATTACGACTCTGGCAAGCACAAGTTAATGTGGCTGCTGTGCTGGCAGAAAATGTTCAGCCCGGCAAAGTTGTTGCAGAATCAGCACAGGGTATTGATGTCGCAACCGGTAAAGGCGTGCTTCGTATCACCGAATTGCAGGCAGAAGGAAAACGCAGAATGCCGGTTGCTGATTTTCTTAATGCAAACTCTTTAGTTGGGCAGATATTGAAGTGACATAAAAGCGTTGCATAAATTGCATAAGTCTGCGCTTCATCTGACGGAAAGTGTTAGATTATTAACGACCGGTTTTGACACTTAACGGACAGTCAAAAACTTTTAAAACATTAGTCCGCGAAGAACGCAAA
>CAYQXD010000088.1:0-13086 GCA_964421315.1 uncultured Thiotrichaceae bacterium
CTTTGCAGGAAACACACCAGTCAGCATAAAAATACAGCATCACCGGTTTGCCTGCAGCAGTGGCTTTGTTTAGCTCTGTTTTAAAACCCTCAACGCCTTTAATGCCTATAAAATCCAGCTTTTCGACCTGTGTTGTTGTGCCAGAAAAGCTAGCCAGACCTTTTAGTGGTTGAAATACATTCTTACTGCCGCTTGCCACACCTAATAAAATAATAATGCCGTAAACCAGTAGCAATACCCCTGTGCCTTTCCACAGTTTTTTCCAGCCGCTGCCGTCTTCTTTCAGGCTGTCAACCGCGCCCATATAGATGGCAGAGACAATGATTAATGCAGCCCATAGTGACATAGTGAAGGCAGCGGGTGCTACCCTTTCCAGTAACCAGATAGCAAGTCCAAGTAACATAACGCCGAACACCGCTTTTACTGAGTCCATCCACATGCCCGCTTTGGGTAAAAGCTTGCCTGCCGAAGCGCCAAGGACTAACAACGGCGCCCCCATGCCCATGCTTAATGAGAACAGTGCCAGCCCGCCAAAAACGGCATCACCCGTTTCTGCGATATAAATGAGTGCGCCAACTAAGGGTGCGGTGACGCAAGGTCCAACGATGAGCGCAGACAAAAAGCCCATAACAGCAACACCGATGACGGTGCCGCCGCGCTGGCTATTACAAATATTGGTTAATTTGCTTTGTATGCTGGTCGGCATTTGTAATTCATAGAAACCGAACATGGAAAAAGATAAAGCAACAAAGATGATGGCGAAACTGCCGATAATCCACGGGTTCTGGAACCACGCCTGAATGTTTTCACCGGATAAGCCGACTAATATACCGACAATGGTGTAGGTCATGGCCATTGCCAGTACATAAATCAGCGACAGATAAAAAGCCTTGCGGGTGGTTATGTCTTTACCATGACCAATGATGATGCCGGATAAAATAGGAATCATCGGGAATACACAAGGGGTAAAGGCAAGCAGTAGTCCGGCACCGAAAAAGATAGCCAGTGTTAATAAGGTGCTACCAGTGCGTAGTGTATTGGCAAGTTGATCCTGCTCAGAGACAGGTGCGCCGCTAGTTTTGTTATCTGCTGTTATCTCAGTGGCCTGTGTAGCAGCCTGTGCTGCAGAGATGGGTGATAGCTTTACCGTAAATTTTTTGGTTTGTGGTGGATAACAAATACCGGCAATTTCAGAACAACCCTGATACTTAACCTTGAAAGAGACTTCTTTGTCACCATCATTAGTAAACAGGTAAGGTAAAGTAACCTTTGCAGAGTTATAAAGCACATAAAGTGTTTCATTGAAAACAGGGTCTTCTATTGCTTTGCCAGTGGGCAGAATCAGCGGTTTTGTTGTAATGCCGGGCTCACTGCTGGTAATCTTCATTTTGTCGCGATACAGATAATGCCCCTCGGCAATCCTCCAGTTGACGATGAATTGTCCCGGTTGTGAGTCATAGCTGATTTGAAAAGCATCATCAGGATCAAGAATGTCGTCCTGGCCACCGAGTACATCAAGAAGGTTAAAACTTTCTGTTGCAGTAGCCGGTAGACTGATGATCAGAAATAGTAATGAGGAAAGAAAGAATTTTAATAGTTTTTTCATGTAGGTTATTTACTATGGTTGTTATCGCAGGCTAATAAATTAGACATAGCGAATGGTTTAGGTTCAAATAACAGCAAATAGGTGAAAGTAACATAACTTTGTCAGCTCCAGCGGGTCGTAATATTAGCAAAAAACACTTTAATAGTACCTATAAATAGCAATTCCTATAGAAATAACCCAAAGATCAGAAACATGCCATTATTATTGTTTGTTATCGTTCCCCTTATTGAGCTGTATCTCATTATTGTTGTCGGTGGGGCGATTGGTGCCATCTGGACAGTGCTGTTAGTAATTTTGACAGCGGTCATAGGTGTTAGTTTATTACGCATTCAGGGCATGAGTACCTTAACCCGTGCGCAGAGAAATATGGCGCAAGGACAGATTCCAGCCATGGAAATGATGGAAGGTATTGCGCTTGCGGTCGCTGGTGTGCTGTTAATTACGCCGGGATTTATCACTGATGCTATTGGTTTTTTATTTCTGCTACCGAGCAGTAGACAGGCAATTATTCGCTATATTCTGGCACGATCCTCAGTGCAGACAGGTTTTGGTGGTCAGTCTGTGGCCTTCACTGAAAGCAGGCAGTCAAAACAATCTTATCAGCAGAAGCCTGGAGACAAGTCATCGCAGGACAAGCCACCTAAAGTGGGTCGTACCATTGAAGGTGAGTATCGTCGCGAAGATTAACATTGTTGAAAAATCTTTTTTTCTAATTTATATCCCCCGCCCCTTGTAATCACCAAAATCACCCGCATTAGTCAAACCATCAAACTTTAGGGGTAAATATTAAGGGCTAAACCCTTGACTCCGTAAGTTTCGTCATTATCATTAGCACTCACGTTAAGAGAGTGCTAACCCATTATTTATTTAGTTAATTTAGAGGAAAGTAAAAAATGAAAATACGCCCATTACACGACCGCGTTGTCGTTAAACGTATGGAAGAAGAACGCACCAGTGCTGGTGGCATTGTGATTCCAGACTCAGCCACAGAAAAACCAGCAGAAGGCGAAGTTGTTGCCGTTGGTAATGGCAAAGTGAACGATGCCGGTGAAGTTCGTGCGCTTGACGTAAAAGTAGGCGATAAAGTTTTATTCGGTAAATATTCAGGTACAGAAATCAAGATTGATGGTGTAGAAGTTTTGATTATGCGCGAAGAAGATATTCTAGGTGTCATTGCCGCATAACCGGCCGCATTAAAGACCGTTGCATAAGCAAGCTGTTAGATCGAAACAAACAAACATTTAAGTAATTAGAGGAATAAAAATCATGTCAGCAAAAGACGTACGTTTTGGCGACGACTCACGTACCCGTATGGTACATGGCGTTAATATATTAGCCAACGCAGTAAAAGTAACATTAGGCCCTAAAGGTCGTAATGTCGTATTAGAAAAATCATTTGGCGCACCCACCATCACCAAAGACGGTGTATCGGTTGCCAAAGAAATTGAGCTGGAAGACAGATTCGAAAACATGGGCGCACAAATGGTGAAAGAAGTTGCATCACAGACTTCAGACATCGCTGGTGACGGTACCACAACCGCAACTGTACTGGCTCAGGGCATTGTGCGCGAAGGCATGAAGTCAGTTTCAGCCGGCATGAACCCAATGGATCTAAAGCGTGGCATTGATAAGGCAGTTATTGCTGCCGTAGCCGCATTGAAAAAATTATCAAAACCATGTGCCGATACCAGCGCCATTGCACAGGTAGGCACTATCTCTGCCAACGCTGATGCAAGCGTCGGTGACATCATTGCCGAAGCCATGGATAAAGTCGGTAAAGAAGGCGTTATCACTGTAGAAGAAGGCACCTCACTGGATAACGAGCTTGAAATCGTTGAAGGTATGCAATTTGACCGCGGTTATCTGTCTCCTTACTTTGTTAACGATCAGGAAAACATGAGTGCCGACCTGGAAAACCCGTATGTATTACTGTTTGATAAAAAAATAGGAAACATCCGCGAGTTGCTACCAACATTAGAAGCCGTTGCTAAAGCAAGCCGTCCATTGTTAATCGTTGCTGAAGATGTTGAAGGTGAAGCTCTGGCAACATTAGTAGTAAACAGTATGCGTGGTATCGTGAAAGTATGTGCCGTTAAAGCACCGGGTTTCGGTGATCGTCGCAAAGCCATGATGCAGGATTTGGCTGTTCTGACCAAAGCCACTGTTATTTCTGAAGAAGTGGGTTTATCTCTGGAAAAAACCACACTGGAAGATTTGGGGTCAGCAAAACGTATTACTATCTCTAAAGATAATACCGTGATTGTTGATGGTGCAGGTACGGCTAAAGACATTAAAGAACGTGTTAATCAGATTCGTGCAATGATCGAGAATTCAACTTCTGAATATGATACCGAAAAACTTCAGGAACGTGTGGCTAAATTAGCAGGTGGTGTTGCAGTCATTAAAGTCGGCGCTGCTACTGAAGTCGAAATGAAAGAGAAAAAAGCCCGTGTTGAAGACGCGTTGCATTCAACACGCGCAGCGGTTGAAGAAGGCGTGGTCCCAGGCGGTGGTGTGGCATTAATTCGCGCCTGTGAAGCGGTTGATAAAGTGGAAGGTGATAACCACGATCAGAATGTTGGCATCGCCATTGCACGACGTGCAATGGAAGACCCATTACGTCAAATCGTAGAAAATGCAGGTGAAGAAGCCTCTGTTATACTGGCCAATGTTGCAGCGAAAAAAGGTGACTACGGTTACAATGCGGCAACCGGTGAATACGGCGATATGATAAAAATGGGTATTCTTGATCCAACAAAAGTAACCCGTGCTGCACTGCAAAATGCAGCCTCTGTTGCTGGACTGTTAATCACAACCGAATGTATGGTTGCAGAACTTCCTAAGGATGATGCTGCACCAATGGGTGGTGGTGATATGGGCGGCATGGGTGGAATGGGCGGCATGATGTGACCTGATGTAAATGGGTTCGCAGTCGCTGCATTATTCAATGCTAAAAAAGCCTCGCATTTGCGAGGCTTTTTTATGGAGGAGTGGCACACGGATGTGCCGTTTACGAACCTAAGGATGGATAAAAATGTTTTAATAATTTTTATTGCAGATACACAGAAATGTAGAGAAAAAGTTTATTGTCATTACGTCCGAAGCATGTCAATCTTTCTTTGATTAAGATGGCTGTCCGATAATAGAAAGTGTAAATCAGACGCAACAAAAGTTTTTATGAAAGGGAGCTTGTTCAAGCTAAATAGAGAGCCTAAAAGCAGTAGGAAACACTGCATTAGCAATGATGGAATAAAGAAATAATGGAACCCGTATCGGAAAAAAACAATTTTTTATATTTGACAGTAGGCATTGTGCTGCTGCTATTTGTTGGTGCGATTTCAGATCAGTTTTCTGGTTTAGTCGGTCATCAACTGGTGCAGGCGTTTTCTGTTATTAATATTGTCATCGGTATTTATGGTTTCAGGACAACACAGAAGTGGTTTCATTCAGGTGTTGGAATTGTTATATCAATAATAACGGTTGTGGTTATTGGTGTGGCCCTGGAAATGTTGCATTTATATTATCTGCATCTTTTTTTGCTGTTTTGTTTTTATATTTGGGCAATTTGGTTAGCAGCTAAGCAGGTTTTGTTTACTGGCGTGGTTGATGCCAATAGAATCATTGGCGCAATATGTATTTACTTGTTAATGGGTTTAATCTGGGCGTTAATGTATATGTTTCTGGCGCAGGCAATTCCAGGTGCGTTTAACGGAATCGATCAAGTGATCTGGTATGAAAATTTTGCTGACGTTGCGTATTACAGTTTTGTAACCTTAACCACCCTGGGTTATGGCGATATTAGTCCAGTGGCACCCATTGCACGTTTTCTGGTTTCTATGCAAGCGGTAGTTGGGGTGTTTTATATGGCAATACTGGTTGCCAGTTTAATTGGTGTGGGAATAGCTGAAAACAGAAAGCGATAGCAGCAATAATGAATAAAAGAATTTCTCTGTTAAAATTTGTCTTTTTGTTTTCATGTTCTGCTGCCGTTTTTGCTGAAGAAGCAAAACAATCAGAACGGGAAACGGCGAAACAGGAAGAAGAATCACGGGTCATTGTTGAACAAATCATGGCTGCAGAAGCGGTTGATAAATCATCTGGTTCTGGTGATTTTGCACAGGAAAAAGTTGTTGATAAAACTAAAGCGTGGATACCTTCAGCGGTCGATTATGACTGGATACAACTGACATCAAATGAATGGTTGAAAGGTGAAATTAAGGCGATGTATCAGGACAGTCTTGAGTTTGATAGTGACAAACTCGATCTGCTGGATATTGACTGGGAAGATGTGAAAATTCTACGCAGTTACCGAACGAACAGTATCAACATCGATGGTTACGGTGCGACTCATGGCGTGTTAGAAGTGACCGACCAGGTAGTACGCATTGCTAACGACTATGAAACACAAACATTTGACCGAACAAGGTTAATCTCATTTGCACCGGGAGGTGAGGCAGAAAGTGACTTGTGGTCAGCTAAAGTGACATTAAGCCTGGATTTTAAACAGGGTAATACCGATCAGCTTGATTATACCGCCAAAGTTAATGTAAAAAGACGCGCTTCAGGAACACGTTTTATACTGGACTATATCGGTACCATTTCAAAAACAGACGGTGGCGGAGACGGAAGCCTGGTTGAAACCATTAATAACCACCGCCTGTCAGCCAATTTTGATTATTATAAAACCCGTTATTTTTTTTATAACCCGGTATTTGCAGAATTATTCAGGGATACTTTTTCAAATATAAGTTTGCGGACACAGTTAGGTTCAGGCCTGGGCTATACCTTAATTGATGATGGTATAACGGAATTATCTTTTTCTGGTGGCCCGGCTCTTGTACGGACCAATTTTATTTCAGTGGCTGAAGGCGAAGCAGACAGTGAATCCAGTGCTGCCCTGGTGTTAAGAACTAACTACGATACAGAAATAAGTGATACGCTGGATTTTATTGCGCGATATAACATTCAGTTCGGCAATGATAAATCAGGTGGTTATATTCACCATATGATTATGACGCTGGAAAGTGAGTTAACTGGTGAGCTGGATCTTGATGTATCGTTGATCTGGGACAGAATAAATAAACCCACTTTAGATAGTGATGGCAATACGCCGGTGCCTGATGATTATCGGATGACGGTTGGTATTACCTATACATATTGAGACTAGACGCGAAGACTAAAATAAAGCATAAAAATAACAAAGGAGTGAGTCTATGAGTAACTCTGCAGCCACAAGTCAGAATGTGTTCACACAAAATTTTGTTTTGCGAGTTCTGTTTATTTCAATGGCAGCCACCTATGTGGTTACAGCTTTAAAAGTGCTTGATGCTTTCTGGCCAAAAAAGAGTGTTTCAAGTTTAAAGTTGTAAGTTGATAGAATGCCTGACCGGCTAAATAAGTATGAATATGAGGCTAACTCCTGACATGTTGAGCTATGTCATAATATTCTGGAAGTATATGTATTAAAAGGTGTAAAATTAGATTTATTATTTTAGTGGTAAAACGAGTGACATTAACGCAAGCCTGGGAAGGCAATACAGACTGTATTAACTGTTCTATACGAAATTCAGTTTTGTTTAGTGGTTTGACAGAAAAGGATTTTGAATCAATTCATGAGCCGGCTGAGCAGTTGACACTGGAACCCGGTAGCGTGCTGTATAAGGCAGGTGATTCAGGCCATCATATTTTTACCGTTCGTAGTGGATTATTAAAGCTGATTCAGTATCTGCCTGATGGTACACAACGAATTGTGCGTTTGGTGCGTAGCACTGATGTGCTCGGGTTAGAGATGATGGTGGGTCAGCAATATGACCATGAAGCAGTGGTATTGCGTACTACAGAGTTGTGCCGTTACCCGAAAGAGGCGGTGAGCCGTATAAGCCAGCAAAACCCTGAGCTTCATAAAAATCTGATGACACGCTGGCAAAAAACATTAACTGAAGCGGATGCATGGATAACAAAGCTGTCAACCGGTTCTGCAAAAAAACGTATGGCAAATCTGCTGCTGCGTTTAATTGAAACAGAAGGTTCTTCAGAGTGTTTTCTGTTGAGTCGTGAAGATATTGGCTCAATATTAAATATGACGATAGAAACGGCCAGCCGAACACTTTCTGAATTCAAACGTACTGGTTTAATCAAAGAAATCCATCACAATCATTTTGAGCTGGATATCCCCGCCCTTGAAGCTGTTATTGCCGATTAAATAACAGCGGTTAAGGTTTAATTTCTATATAATTGACAACAATGGGCAAGTGTTTGTGCAGAGCGAGCACTGCCCGACCTTCTATGAGGACTGTTTTTTTTGCATTTTTCACGGCTAAATATTTTTAGCTTTTTAATGACTGAATGTGTCGTTTGTGCGTTGTTAGCTTAGGTGAAAATTAACCGTAAAAAAACTACCGGGTCAAGTCAGAGTTACAGTGTTTAAGCTATCTGGCTGGCAAGATACAGCTTGATGACATATTTCGCTGCAAAACCAAAAATGCCAAGCCCCAATCCGACAAATAAAATCATCATGCCATAACGTCCGGCTTTGGATTCTTCGGCCAGCTTGTAAACAATAAATAACATATAGCTAATACCAAAAGCCAGTCCCAGTGTGAGTGAGATTTCGGCGAATTCTTTTTCAGTCATATGAATTAATGGTTAAGCATAAACGGACGTACATTATAGTTCGCTTATATACTTTTTTATATAATCAATTTGGTATAGTGTATTAGCCCTGACTTTAATTATTGAGTTTTAAATTAATGGATCCACTCTCACAAGCCGCTCTTGGTGCAAGTCTTTCGCAATCCTTTGCCAAAGATAAATCGAAACTGTTTAGTGCGCTGGTTATTGGTGCACTTGCTGGCATGGCACCTGATCTGGACATGTTTATTCGATCAGACGACGATCCATTATTGTTTTTAGAATTTCATCGGCAATTCACCCATTCACTGGTTTTTATTCCCTTTGGTGCATTGTTGTGCTCCGTGCTTTTTTACCCTTTTATTAAATCAAAATTATCTTTTTCACAGGTTTACCTTTTTTCATTGTTAGGTTACGCCACCCATGGTTTGCTTGATGCCTGTACATCATATGGCACACAATTATTCTGGCCTTTTTCCAATGAGCGCGTTGCCTGGGGCACGGTTTCAATTATCGACCCTATGTTTACTCTGCCGATACTTATTTTTGTTGTGCTTGCTGTGACTAAAAAAAATGTCGTTTTTGCGCGTGCAGGATTTATCTATGCCGTGCTGTTTTTAAGTTTGGGTCTGGTGCAAAAACACCGTGCAGAGCAAGCGATGTATGTGCTTGCCAAAGAGCGCGGCCACTATATTGAACGTAGCCACATAAAACCCGGTTTTGGTAATCGTCATGTATGGAAGTTGATGTATGAATATGATAGTCGTTATTATGTTGATGCGGTGAGGCTGTTGTGGCATGTTGATTATATTAAAGGTTCATCCATTCAAAAATTGAATGTGCATAGCGACTTTCCGTGGTTGCCGGAAGACAGCCAGCAGGCGAAAGATATCGAACGTTTTCGCTGGTTTTCGGATGATTTTCTTGCCATAAGCCCACGCGACAAAAACCTGATTATAGACGCACGTTATTCGTATTTGCCCAATCGTATTGGTGCCATGTGGGGCATAGAAATTGAAAAAGAATATATTGATCAGGGCATGTTGGATAAGCACGTTGGTTATATGATGAATAACGGTATGGATGAAAAGACACGGCGGCGTTTTTGGGAAATGTTGTTTTAACCTCAAAAAATGACATGTTGCCATTTTGTACACAGGCTTATTGAGATATTGCCGATGCAGCAATCAGATGCCTGATAAATTGAACATACTCTGCTTTATCCCACTCACGCCCACCGATGGCCTGATATTTAACTTCGCCTTTCGGGTTTATCAGAAAGGTGGTGGGCAATCCGCGAGGTCTCCAGGCTTCAGTAACCTGACCATCAAGATCCATCAGACTGTTTAGTTCTACATTAATAACGGCTAAAAATTCAAAAACAGTATCTTCATCTTCAGCTGTATTTATCATCACAATTTGAAATCTTTCATCTTTCAGAATGTTAGCTAATTGCTGTATGGCAGGCATTTCTTCCCGGCAGGGACCGCACCAACTGGCCCAGAAATGTAGAAATATCCAGTGCCCTCTTGCCTTGCTTAGCTGAAATTTTTCACCATCAATATCGTTCAGGATAAAGTCTGGGGCTATGCCGATATCGTAATGGCGAAGGCCAAACGGTGGTTTTATTTCGGCAATGTTATCAGCGACACTAATAGATGGTATAAAGCCGGATGAAACAAGGCTAATGGTAATCAGCAATAAAAGTTGTTTGAAATAATGGTAAGGTTTTTTCATCGCGCATCCTGGGCACAAAAGAGTTTATCCGTGCTTATGGTTATTGTCTTACCCTGTTTATTTTCACCCGTGGCGAAAGCTGCCTTTAATGTAATGGCATCCTTAGTGAAGGGTAAAATAATATTTCCACCTTCACGCTCGTAGGGTAAGTAATCCAGTGTTTCTGGAATTAATGTCCAGCGAAAAGTAGACTGTTTACTTAACGGGATGTTCATCTGCTGCCAGCGATTTTTCCAGTAATTACGATGCTCACGTTTTAGTGTTTTTCCAGCAGAAGTGAATGTCCAGTTAGACAGATCTAACCAGATTTTTTGATTGCTGGTATTGGTGATGCCGACGGTAATAAAACACTGTTGTTTAAGTATAGACAGCATGGCTTTGGGAAAACCACGTGCTTCATAAAACGAAGCCATCTGATTGGGTGAGCGAGCAGTAAATTCAAGTTCCAGCTCGGCTGTTTTAATGATAACAGGCTCTACAATTTGCAGGTTTGTAATAACGGCTAATAGCGGAATGATAGTAAACATTGATGTATATTACGTTATAGCTTGATTTAATTTCAGTCTTTTCGTGGTTGATGTTATAAATTTTATCTTGTTTTATTGCAAGGTAGCACGGTATGTTTATTGTTCTCTGGTTAAAACTATGAGCTTTAAGTGAAAGGTTTTAGTTGCTACTTACATTTTTTTTGACACAGAGCGCACAGAGAGCGCAGAGATAAGATAAGTCTGTCTGTGTGTGGCGCACAGGCAGATAAATAGCGTATTTTTCTCTGTGAACTCAGTGGTCTCTGTGTCGAAAAAAATCAGGCATTACTTGCTGCATGTAAGGTAAGTCATTGTTAAACTCTACATGAATCAAATATATGGGTAAAAAATCTTGTTTCTGCAAATAAATAAACCAACCTCAAAGCGTCGCACCATACCACTGGTCATACAGATAATATTTTTTATTGGACTATTTTTGTTAGTCCGTAGCTGGACACAGCGAGATATGATTACAGGTTTGGCACCTGATATTGTGGCAAGCGATTTGCAGGGTGAACAAGTCTCTCTCACGGATTATCGTGGTGAACCGGTGTTATTATACTTCTGGGCAAGCTGGTGCAAAATCTGTGAATTTGAGCAGGGTGCGGTTCAATCTGTTTCAAAAAACTGGCCTGTGTTGAGTGTTGCCATGCAATCAGGTGGCTCGTTTGAGGTGGCAAAATTCATGGAATCAAAAGGAGTGCAATGGCGAACCATTGCTGATAGAAGTGGTGACCTTACTAAACGCTATGGTGTCGCAGGTGTGCCTGCGCTCTTTATTGTTGATGCCAATGGTCATATCCGCTTTAAGGAAACGGGTTATACCACCAGTTGGGGGCTGAAAACACGCTTGTTGCTGACGAAGATTTTTTATTCTAAAAAGTCCGATGAAAGTCTTGAATCTTCCAGGTGATATAAAGTTCTGAAATTTTTGTAATTACTCACCACACAGGCACGCCTGGCATGTATATGATTAAAAATCTTTTTTGATATGGAGGCACCAGAGAAAAAGTGGTGCGTTTTTACCTCTGCGTCGAACTAAAAATGTGTTGCAGCAGGTAGGGTGGATAAGTGAAGCGCATCCACCGAGATACCATGCAAAATGTGGATGCGTTTCACTTATCCACCCTACGAGCCTAATGTATGTAGCATAAGATAATGTATAATTCATTCACCCAAAAAACTAACTGAGAGTGTCATGCCTTTAATCAAACCCTTTGCCGGACTACGCCCATTACCAGAACGTGCCAATGAAGTCATCGCGCCGCCTTATGATGTATTAAATTCAGCTGAAGCACGTGAACGCGCCGCTGGTCGACCATGGAGTTTTCTGCATATTTCCAAAGCTGAAATTGATTTGCCTGAAAATATCGACCCATACGATCCAGCGGTGTATGCCAAATCAGCCGAAAATTTACAAAAAATGCTGGATGAAGGCATTTTGATACGCGAAGACAAACCCTGTTATTACGTTTATCGCTTGATTATGGAAGGGCATTCGCAGGTAGGACTGGTAGCCGCAGCCTCGGTGATTGATTACGATAGCAACCGTATTCGTAAACACGAATTTACCCGTCCAGCAAAAGAAGACGATCGTGTACGCCAGATCGAAGCGTTAAATGCACAAACTGGCCCGGTATTACTGGCATACAAATCACAGTCGGCTATGGATGCCATTTTGTTTGAAACCACAGAACAAATACCGCTGGTTGATGAAACCGCTGATGACGGTGTGCGGCATACTTTCTGGAAAATTGATGATGAGGATATTATCAATAAATTAAGTGCCGGTTTTGAGGCGATGGATGCGATCTATATTGCTGATGGTCACCACCGTTCCGCTTCAGCATCGCGGGTAGCAAAAAGTCATGCTATGAGTGGTGAAGGTAATCGGCAAGGCGATAACAGCAGTGATTATTTTCTGTCTGTTATCTACCCGCATAACCAGATGAATATTCTGGATTACAATCGTGTGATAAAAGATTTAAACGGTTTGAGTAAAGATGAATTGCTGGAAAAAATAAAGGCCTCATTTAGCGTTACAGAAGAATCTGCGGCGGTAAAGTCGAGCAAAGCGACAGAATTTGGCATGTATGTAGATGGTCAGTGGTATCGCCTGAACATTAATACTGAACTGGTACCGAATGATCCGGTAGCATCACTGGATGTCAGCCTGCTGGCGGATAACCTGGTTGCGCCGCTATTAGGTATAACCGACCAACGCACTGATACTCGTATCGATTTTGTTGGCGGCATACGTGGATTGGGCGAACTGGAAAAACGCGTTAACAGTGGAGAGATGGCTATTGCTTTTTCACTGTACCCAACCAGTATGGAAGCACTGATGGCAGTAGCGGATGCCGGTGAAGTAATGCCGCCAAAATCCACCTGGTTTGAGCCTAAACTGGCAGATGGACTGATTTCGCACGTGCTGGATTAAATTTTTGGTTTTTATCCATCTTTATCTCTCCTGTCGTCGAGATGACGGTTATTCAGGCGTATTTTCAGTATTGACCAGATTGCCAAGGTGGATGCCAAGCCTGCGCATTGCGGGTGAGGGGTCATCTGACTGCAGGTGAACATTAA
>CAYQXD010000089.1:0-5707 GCA_964421315.1 uncultured Thiotrichaceae bacterium
TTAGGTTTTTAATTTTTTTATTATCTGTGGATAGTTATGTTTTTTAGTTCAGGCAAGTTTCCAGTTGATTGTTTGCCCGGCTAAAAAAGGCACCAGTGTGTCATCACCGAGTGCGTAGTGGTCTGGTATTTGCCAGTCTTCTTTACGCAGAGTAATGTTTTTAGTATTGCGTGGCAGGCCATAAAAATCTGGTCCGTTAAAACTGGCGAAGGCTTCAAGTTTATCCAGTGCATTTTGTTGCTCAAAAATAGAAGTATAAATTTCAATGGCGGCATGTGCAGAAAAAATACCGGCGCAGCCACAGGCGCTTTCTTTTTTGTGCCTGGCATGAGGGGCGCTATCGGTGCCTAAAAAGAATTGCTTGCTTCCAGAGCGAATAATAGCTAATAACGCCTGTTGGTGAATGTCTCGTTTTAATACCGGCAGGCAATAGTTATGTGGTTGCAATCCACCTTGAAACATCGCGTTGCGATTGTACAATAAATGATGTGGAGTAATGGTGGCGGCAATATTATTGCCCGCCTGCAGTACAAAGTCAGCGGCTTCTTTGGTGGTGATATGCTCGAATACGATTTTTAATTCAGGAAAGCGTAAAATTAATGGCTGCAATATTTTATCAATAAATACTTTTTCGCGGTCGAAAACATCAATTTCGGGCGTTGTTACCTCGCCATGAATTAACAGGGGTAAGCCCGCTTTTTGCATTTCATCCAGTGCTGCATCACACAGGCGAATATCTGTGACACCGGCATCAGAGTTGGTTGTAGCGCCAGCAGGGTATAGTTTAACTCCCTTGATGAAGCAGCTTTTACGGGCAGCAATAATTTCATCGGCTGAGGTATTATCAGTTAGATAAAGTGTCATCAAGGGTTCAAAATCAGTGCCTTCCACCGCGCTAAGAATCCGGTCAAGATATTCTACGGCCTGTACAACTGTGGTAACGGGCGGGTTCAGGTTGGGCATAATAATGGCGCGTGCGAACTGTTTTGCGGTAAACGGTGCGACATGACTTAACACATCACCATCACGCAGGTGTAAATGCCAGTCGTCGGGTTGAGTGATTGTTATCGTGGTTTTTGTCATAATAGAGCTATGTTATGTATTGTCCTATATTATGCCTTAACCCGATATGTCTGACCTACAAAAATTACTGCTTTTAATATTTTTAAAGTCTGCGCCGCAGGATTTGCCGTATTCATCGCGAATGATGCTGCGATTGTTAGTCGCTTATGTGGTTTCAAGTTTTGTTGTATTGCAAACTACGTTAAATCCGAATGATATATTTGCAGGAATATTATTAGGGGTCTTTGTACAATTCGCCTTTATTTATCTGGTATTGCAGGCTTTAGCCAAAGGCTCACGGTTTTTGCAAACGTTTAGTGCGGTTTTAGGTGTGGGAATGCTTTTTAATTTATTTTCCTGGCCGGTATTTTCAGTATTATCCGATGCCTCAATAAGTGACGCAGTAAAATCATCTATGTCATTAGTATTTTTAATGTTAATAAGCTGGGAAGTTTTGGTAAAAGCACACATATTTCGGCATGCTTTAGAAATGAAAATGTTCAGTGCCATAGCATTGTCATTTTCTTTGTTGTTTATATCTGTTGCACTATCACAATTATTGCTTCCGGCAAAAGGTGGGTTTAGTTGAAAATCCATATCTTAGGTATTTGTGGCACCTTTATGGGCGGTATTGCGTTACTGGCAAAACAGGCTGGTCATGAAGTCAGTGGTTGTGATGCCAATGTCTATCCGCCGATGAGTGACCAGTTGCAAGAGCAGGGTATTGTGTTGTGTGAAGGTTTTTTTGCCAAAGATATTCCTGATGATGTTGATGAAGTGGTCATTGGAAATGCCCTGTCACGTGGTAATGCGGCGGTTGAATATGTGTTAAATAAAAACATTTCATATTCATCTGGACCGGAGTGGTTAGCAAAACATGTATTAAAAGAACGTTGGGTTTTGGCGGTTGCTGGTACTCATGGCAAAACCACCACCTCAAGTATGCTTGCCTGGATATTGCAGTATGCCGGTCTTAATCCCGGTTTTTTAATTGGCGGCATCCCCGCTAATTTTGGTCTGTCTGCACGGTTTGGTGATGCGCCATTTTTTGTTGTTGAGGCAGATGAATACGACACCGCATTTTTTGATAAGCGCTCTAAGTTTGTACATTACCACCCTAGAACCGCAGTGTTGAATAATCTCGAGTTTGATCATGCCGATATTTTTGAAAACCTGGATGCCATTAAAAAACAGTTCCACCATTTCGTGCGCACCATTCCTGGTGACGGGTTAATTGTGAAAAATGGTGGCGATGAAAATATAACAGCGGTACTGGCACAGGGTTGTTGGTCTGAAGTTGCCGCCTTTCATCAAACTCATGACCATAAAAATCTTAATGTGGATCACAGTAATGATGACTGGTCGATTGGAAAAACCAGCAAAGATGGAAAGCAGTTTGAAGTACTACTGGATGGCAAGGTCGTAGCTAACGTAAACTGGTTTATACACGGCTTGTTTAACCGTATGAATGCACTGGCAGCTATTGCGGCAGCGCAGCATGCCGGCGTACCGGTGGAATTTTCCTGTGAAGCACTTAAAGAGTTTAAAGGTATTAAACGGCGGCTTGAAGTTAGAGGTGTTGTTAATGAGATAACGGTGATTGATGATTTCGCCCACCATCCGACTGCTATCAAAGAAACGCTAACAGCAATGAAAGAAGTACAGGGTAAAGGAAAAGTATTTGCCGTGTTAGAGCCGCGATCAAATACCATGCGTATGGGCATCCATAAAGAAAGCCTAAGTGATTCGTGGCAACAGGCAGATGAAATCTGTTTGTATCAGCCCGAAGGACTGGACTGGAATCTTGCTGATGTTGTTAAACAGTCTAAAGTGCCAGCAACACTTTTTTCAAGTACGGATAAACTAATTGAGCACCTGGTTGCAAAAGCAACAAGTGGCGATTTTATTTTGATTATGAGTAATGGTGGTTTTGAAGGCATTCATCAGCGCCTGCTTGACGCTTTGCAGCGTAATGAAAAATGAAAAATGAAAAACGAAAAATAATATCATTAGCTATTACTGGCGCTTCTGGTGTGCAGTATGGTTTTCGTTTGCTGGAAATATTGCTGCGGAAAAAGTACACGGTTTATTTGATGGTAAGTAAAGCGGCGCAGGTGGTTATCGGTATGGAGACTGATATTGTTTTGCCTGGGCGTTGTAAAGACATGCAGCGATTTTTAATTGAAAAGTATAATTGTGAAAAAGATCAATTGCATGTATTCGGAGAAGATGAATGGACAGCACCAACCGCCAGTGGCGGTGGCCTGGTTAATGCCATGGTGGTATGCCCCTGTTCGATGGGTGCGTTGTCAGCCATTGCTAATGGTGCAAGCAATAATTTAATCGAACGCTCGGCTGACGTTATGTTGAAAGAGCGTCGACAATTAATTCTTGTCCCCAGGGAAACACCGTATTCTGATATTCACCTGGAAAACATGCTGAAGCTATCACGTATGGGTGTGGTTATATTGTGTGCAAATCCCGGTTTTTATAATAAAGCTGAAACCATCAATGATTTAATTGATTTTGTTGTGGCAAAAATACTGGATCAGTTAAATGTAGAACATTCGTTGCAGCCACGTTGGGGCGAGTAAAACAGTGAATAGTGAGCACCAAAAAGATCAACTGTCATCTCGACCAAAGGGAGAGATCTTATACCACAGTGGAACAAGATCTCTCCCTTTGGTCGAGATGACAGAACAAGTAAAAAAGTGAAAAATAAATATCTATTGGTTTTAAGATGATCGCTTTCTGGGAAACTAAAACCCTGCAACAAATGACGGCAGAGGAATGGGAGTCATTATGTGATGGTTGTGGATTATGTTGTCTGGTAAAAATAGAAGATGAAGACAGTGGTGAGGTATTTAATACCACAGTAAGTTGCCGCCAGTTAGATATTGAAACCTGCCGCTGCGGTGACTATAAAAACCGGCTAATGGACGTGCCTATGTGTACGAAATTAACTTTAGATAATCTTCCTCTTCTGAGCTGGTTGCCAGAAACCTGTGCTTATAAACGATTATATGCAGGAAAGCCTTTGCCGACATGGCACCCCCTTAATACAAAAAACAAAAACTCAGTTCATGAGTCGGGCATTTCTGCAAAATGGTTTGCCCAGTCAGAAGAATACATTCATCCTGAGCAACTTAATGAATTTGTGATTTTTATTGATGAAAAATAAAGCCGTAAACAAACTTTTAAGTTCACACCAAAATCTTAATCACTCAGAAAATGTGAAAGTGACATCTCATGTGCAGCGTGACACAAAAGAGTGGGTGTTAAATACATTAATGATTGAAGGCTGCGATGTACCATTTAAATATAAGCGAAAAAAAAACTACAAAAATATAAAAGGGCAACGTGTTAATTTAACCTATTATCCGGCAACAGAGATAGTTGCGGGGATAAATATGGAAATAATGAAAGTAGTTAGAATCAAGTTGGCATAAGCATGCTACCACCCCTGGTTCATTGCGTTATACGACCGTTATGGATGATGGAAGTACAGATACAATGTTACGTGGATGTAATTTATTAGGGTAATGCGGGGGTATTGGCCAGGTGCAAATATCGACCTGCTCATCTGTGCGCATAAAAAAGGCTCTCAGTTTTCATTGAGAGCCTTTTTATTGTAAAGGTTGTTTTGTTATGCGTTGGTTACGTCTACAGCCTGTAGGCCCTTGTCGCCTTCTGTCACAGAAAAGATAACGGCCTGGCCTTCACCTAAGGAACGGTGGCCTTTGCCCTGGATAGAGCGGAAATGTACAAACACATCTTCGCCATTTTCACGGGTGATAAATCCGAAACCTTTTGCTGCGTTAAACCATTTTACGGTGCCGCGTTCCTGATCGCTGGTTATTTCAATGCTGGCATCAGTTGTACGGGCGCTAGTTGCGCGTGATGAACTGGTTTTTGCTGCAACAATAGTTGCGATGAAGATGCTAATAAAAGAAATAGCCCAAAGTTTGGCATAATTAGCCGTTAGCATTAACGGGAAACTCTCAGTCAGGCTGGTGCTGGTCGTTGCGAGTGCCTGAATAGTTGCAAGGGTGGCGAGGCTTGAAACCATGATGCTGATGATTAATATTTTTATAAATGTCATTTAGGTGCTCCAAAAAAATGTAATAGTAAACGTGTATGCGCTCATCAGAAGAGTAGTGGTGCATGGATGCACCGTTTACGAACCTAAGGATGGAGTAGTGGCACACGGATGTGCCGTTTACGAACCTAAGGATGGAAATGTAAGCGATGAACTCTATTGATGAACAATATCATTGTAACAGAACCGTAATATATCAGGAAGGTCTGGAGTGTGTCAGGAAAGTCTGAATCGGTTTAAGTTGATGTTTTTGCGAGTTTTTTATTCTCGGCTATGCGTTCCATGATGATTTCAACAGGCTCGTCACTGGCAAGCTGTAAATGAAAACCATGTTGTTTGAGATTAGTGATGACGGTCTCAGCATCTTCTTTAGCCAGTTTTGTCTCAGGTGTAATTTCCAGTTCCATAGAAAATTCCACTATGCCCAGTGAATTAAATATCGCTTTGGGTACATTATCAAACACATCTTCTTCTGCCAGATAGATGTACATATCAGGCTTAAGATTACAGCGGTAGATAAAACATTGCATCGTTATAAGCTTGCTT
>CAYQXD010000089.1:5807-13032 GCA_964421315.1 uncultured Thiotrichaceae bacterium
CATCAATGAGAACACTTTAGCCGCAGCATCGATGGTTTTTTGCAGGTCATCTTCTGTGTGTGCAGCAGAGACAAAACCCGCTTCATAAGCAGAAGGGGCAAGATAAATGCCTTCATCTAACATGCCGTGGAAGAAGTGTTTGAACTGTTCAACATTGCACTGTGTTGCCTGTTCGAAACTGCAAACCTGTTGATCGCTGAAGAACAGGCCAAACATGCCGCCGACTCTATTGCAGGTCATATTAATGCCGGCCGATTTTGCGGCATTAACAATGCCGTTGGTGAGAAACTCGACTTTTTTCGCTAATTCATCGTAAAAACCCGGTGCTGAAATCAGCTCCAGCGTTTTTAATCCGGCGGTCATTGCAATCGGGTTGCCCGATAAGGTGCCCGCCTGATAAACCGGTCCTAACGGCGCAATGTGCTCCATAATTTCACGTTTACCGCCAAACGCGCCAACCGGCATACCGCCACCGATAACTTTACCCAGTGTGGTCAGGTCGGGAACAATACCGTAAAAACCTTGCGCACCGCCTAAAGCAACACGAAACCCCGTCATTACTTCATCAAAAATCAGCACGATGCCGTGTTTGGTGCAGGTTTCACGCACACCTTCTAAAAAACCAGCAACAGGTGGGATGCAATTCATATTACCGGCAACTGGTTCGATGATGACACAGGCAACATGGTCGGCTGCTGTTGCTGTAGTGGCGGCAATCGCGGTATTAAAGGTTTCAAGATTGTTATAGGGCAGGGTGACGGTAAGCTCTGCCAGTGCAGCGGGTACGCCGGGTGAGCTTGGTTGTCCCAGGGTTAATGCCCCCGAACCCGCTTTGACTAATAATGAGTCAGCGTGGCCATGATAACAGCCTTCAAATTTCACCAGCTTGTCACGGCCGGTAAAACCGCGTGCCAGGCGAATCGCACTCATGGTCGCTTCGGTACCCGAGCTGACCATGCGAACCAACTCCATTGATGGCACCAGCTCACAGACCTTGTCAGCCATGGCAGTTTCAAGAACCGTTGGTGCGCCAAAACTCAGACCGTTGCCAGCCGCGTCTCGTACCGCAGCAATCACCTCAGGGTGTGCATGACCAAGAATCATCGGTCCCCAGGAACCCACATAATCTATATATTGTTTATCGTTTTCATCAACAATATATGCACCATGTGCACGTTGAATAAATACCGGGTCACCGCCAACGCCAGCAAAAGCGCGAACAGGTGAGTTGACCCCGCCGGGGATATGATTTTGTGCAGCATTAAATTGTTCTGACATGGGTTTACCAATGGTTAATTATTAATTATTTACAGTGTGCGCCAAAATGACCAGCTGTCATCTCGACCACAGGGAGAGATCTCGTACAGCCGCGGCATAAGATCTCTCCCTGCGGTCGAGATGACAATGGTTAATTGTTAATGAAAAGCAATGTTGATTGGTTTTGTGTAACCATTAACAATTAATTCTCAAAATTTATCAGTCACCGCACCTTCAGAAGCAGAGCAAACCAGTTTGGCGTATTTCGCCAGTGTGCCGCGTGTTTCTTTGGCAGCGGGTGCTTTCCATTTGCTGAGTCGTGTTTCGATTTCTTCCTGTGGGATATTCAGATTCAGCGTTCGGTTTTCGGCATCAATGGTAATGCTGTCGCCATTTTCTATAATCGCAATGGGGCCGCCTACCGCAGCTTCCGGGGTAACGTGGCCAACGACGAAACCATGACTGCCACCAGAGAAACGACCATCGGTAATCAATGCCACTTCTTTGCCCAGGCCTTTGCCCATGATGGCACCGGTAGGGCCTAACATTTCACGCATGCCGGGGCCGCCAACAGGACCTTCGTAGCGAATCACGACTACGTCATCTTTCACTACGGTGTCATCCAGAACGCCTGCCAGCGCAGCTTCTTCGGATTCAAATACTCGTGCATTACCGGTAAAACTCAAACCTTCTTTGCCGGTGATTTTTGCTACCGCGCCGGTGGTTGCTATGTTGCCGTACATTACCACAAGGTGGCTGTCTTTTTTGATGGGGTTGTCCAGGCTGCGAATAATATCCTGCCCCGCAGGATAGGGTTTAACACGGCTAAGATTTTCCGCCATGGTTTTGCCGGTGACAGTCAGGCAATCACCATGTAATAAGCCGGCATCAAGCAGCATTTTCATTAATGGCTGAATACCGCCGATGGCGATTAATTCTGACATCAGGTATTTACCGCTAGGTTTTACGTCGGCAAGCACGGGCACATTCGCGCCAATGCGGGTAAAGTCATCCAGCTCAAGTTTGATGTTGGAGGAATGCGCCATTGCCAGTAAATGCAAGACCGAGTTGGTTGAGCCGCCTAATGCGATGACCACGGTAATCGCATTTTCAAATGCCTTAGTCGTCATAATATCACTGGGTTTAATGTCTTTTTTGATTAAGGCCATTACTGCCTGACCGGCGCGATAGCAGTCATTCTCTTTTTCTGCCGACACCGCTTCCTGTGCAGAACTGTTTGGCAGGCTCATGCCCAGGGCTTCTATTGCCGAAGCCATGGTGTTGGCGGTGTACATGCCACCGCAGGAACCGGGACCTGGAATGGCAGTGTCTTCAACTTCTTTTAATTCTGCCTCGGAAACGGTTCCTGCCGCCACGCCACCAACCGCTTCAAATACAGAAACAATATCACGGCGTTTTGCGCCGGGTTTAATGGTGCCGCCATAAACAAAAATGGAAGGGCGGTTCAGGCGTGCAAGCGCAATCATACATCCCGGCATGTTTTTATCACAACCACCAAAGGCCACTACACCGTCAAAACCCTGTGCATTGGTAACGGTCTCAATTGAATCAGCAATGACCTCACGTGACACCAGTGAGTAACGCATACCCGGTGTACCCATAGAAATACCGTCAGAAACGGTAATGGTGTTGAAGATAACGCTTTTTGCACCAGCGTCATCCGCGCCCCTGGCGGCATCTTCTGCTAGCTTGTTTATGTGCATATTGCAGGGCGTTATCATGCTCCAGGTTGAAGCAATGCCAATCTGTGGTATTTTAAAATCGTCATCATCAAAGCCAACGGCACGTAACATCGCACGACCGGGTGCTTTCGCCACGCCATCAACTACAACGGAAGAATATTTACGTGTTTTATCATTTGCCATTTCATTCACCTTCTTTATTAATTAGTAATTACTAATTACAAATCGACCGTTTGTCATCTCGAGCGGAGGGAGAGATCTTATACAGCGGTAGCACTAGATCTCTCCCTCCGCTCGAGATGACAGTTGCACTTTTTGGTGCTACTAAGTCATAATTTGTAATTAATCCAACGTGTTATTAAAAAATTATTTTCACCTAAATCCTGCAGGTGATTGTGCATATTAGAGTGTAAGATATTGATTTGTAGAGCACATAATTCGAGTGGAATACTTAATTGTATTCCCGAAGAATTAAAATTTACTGTACGAATCAAAAGCTTGCGCTATACATGCGCAAGCACTTGCAGGATTTAGGTTTCATGTAAAAACACATATAATAACAAAAGCGCGTATATTACCAGCGTAGTTAAACAAAAAGTGTGCCGAGATCAGAAAATGGATAAAAAAATTAAAAATCACCATGGCAATACCGATGGGCGTGTAGACTGGTTTCGGCAATCAGCGCCCTATATACACGCGCATCGTGGCAGCACCTTTGTCATTCTGTTTGGTGGTGAGGCGGTTGAGCATGGTGGTTTTGCCCATTTCATTCATGATATTGCACTATTAGGTAGTCTGGGTGTGCGCATTGTATTGGCACATGGTGCCAGGCCGCAGATCAAACAACAGTTAAACACCCTGAACATTCATTCCGAATTTGCCGATGGTTTACGCATTACATTAAGTGACCACATGGCTGGCGTTGAGCAGGCTGTCGGTCAAACACGTCTGCGCATAGAATCACAACTTTCTATGGGGCTGCCGAATACACCCATGGCTGATGCATCAGTACGTGTGGTTTCCGGCAATTTCATCACCGCACAACCCTTTGGCATACATAATGGTATCGATTTTTGTCAGACTGGCAATGTTAGAAGCGTTGATGTCCAGGCAATTAATCAGCAACTGGCCAACAATAATGTGGTGCTCATTTCACCCATCGGTTACTCACCCACCGGTGAAGTGTTTAACCTGCTTGCAGAAGATGTGGCAACACAAACCGCCATTGCTTTAAAAGCTGACAAGTTAATTTTTGTCATGGAGAATAACGGCGTTACAGATAAAGACGGCAACTTATTACAACAACTGGATTTGCCTCATGCAAAAAACTGGTTAAACAATCACCATAGCGGCAATCACCATAATAGCAGGCATGCAAATAATTCTGAAGTGCCTGATGACGCTTCTAATGATACGTCTATTGACACATCTATAGAGACGCAGGCGCATTTAAATAATGCCGCCAATGCCTGCCGTGGCGGGGTACATCGGGTGCATTTAATTAGTCGGCAAACAGATGGCGCATTACTGCTGGAACTGTACACACGGGATGGCACTGGCACACTTGTTACTGCCGGTAATTATGAAGGTTTACGCACCGCAGGCATTGAAGATATTGGTGGCATTATGGAGCTGATCTCACCACTGGAGGAGAGCGGTGTGCTGGTGAAACGTTCGCGTGAACAACTGGAACTGGATATACATAATTTCACCGTAATCGAACGCGATGGCATGGTAATCGCCTGCGCCGCACTTTTTACTTTTGCTAAAGAACAGTCCGCCGAACTCGCCTGTCTTGCAGTCCACAAGGATTATCAAACACAGGGGCGTGGCGATGATTTGATGCAGCACCTTGAATGGCAGGCAAGAAAGAAACGCATGAACAAAATATTCACCTTAACCACGCGAACCATGCACTGGTTTCTGGAAAGGGGTTTTGTTGAGTGTGGTACTGAGGATTTGCCAATAGAAAAAAAATCACTGTATAACTATCAGCGTAATGCTAAAGTTTTTTGTAAACATTTAAATTAAGGATTGTCTCATACGCAGTGAGTTTAAACACAGGTGCAGACACAGAGGCCACGGAGGACACAGAGAATGAAAGAATGTTACATTTATCATAACTACTCAATAGGTCTGGGCAGATTCGTAGGGTGGATAAGTGAAACGCATCCACCTTTGGTTGGTATTGTGGTGGATGCGCTATGCTTATCCACCCTACGAATCTGCCCAGACATATTGAGAAGCTACCATTTATCTACCAGACACAATATATCCTTATATAACCAATGACTTTTTTACAGGTACCACAAAGCATCATTGAAGAAAATGTATTCAATGCGCTGAAAGAAGATATTGGCGAAGGCGATATAACGGCACAATTAATTCCACGGACAAATATTTCACTGGCAACCGTTATTAGTCGAGAGCCTTGTGTATTTTGTGGCCTCGACTGGTTTGAAGAGACCTACCGCCAGATTGATGATGAAATATTAATTGACTGGTTTGTTGATGATGGTGAAAGTATCGCAGCTGACCAGATTATCTGCACCATCAGCGGTTCCTCGCAGAACATTGTTAGCGGTGAACGCGCTGCTCTCAATTTTGTACAAATGCTGTCGGCAACTGCTACCCTGTCCGCTTTATATGCAATAAAAATTGCTGACACAAAAACAAAAGTTCTGGACACCCGAAAAACCATTCCGGGTTTACGTTTGGCACAAAAATATGCCGTCTCCTGTGGTGGTTGCGAAAATCACCGTTTAGGTTTGTTTGATGCTTTTTTGATAAAAGAAAACCACATTCACGCCTGTGATGGTATAACCAATGCCATCAACGAAGCACGTTTTCATAACCCGGCTTTAAAAGTTGAAGTGGAAGTTGAAAATTTAAATGAATTACAGCAGGCGATAGAGGCCGGTGCTGACCGTGTACTGCTGGATAATTTCAACATGGAAGCCTTGAAGCAGGCGGTGGATATCTGTAAAGGCAAAATCATTTGCGAAGCGTCCGGCAATATCACACTCGATAATATTCATGATGTCGCCAAAACCGGTGTGGATTATATTTCTACCGGTGCTTTAACCAAAGACATAAAAGCCATCGACCTGTCCATGCGTTTTGATTGATGTTTTTGATATCTGCAATAAGAAAATTTTACCGGTCTGTGTTGCTGGTTTTATGGCTGGTCATTGGTATTATCATGACCATCGTGTTTCTGCGTAATACCCGTAAACCACAGAGTATTGCCAGCACCATGATAAGCAAATGGCTGGGAATTATTGTGCGTTTATTTAATGTAAGGATAAACGTCCATGGCACACCTCTGGCAGAAAAAACCTTGTTTGTTGCCAATCATATATCCTGGCTGGACACGATTATACTCGGTCATCTCTTGCCTATACATTTTTTATCTAAAAATGAAATAAAAGCCATACCAATAATAGGCTGGATGGCAACGCGAGCAGGCACATTATATATAAAACGTGGCTGTAGAATCTCGGCTTCAGAGTCAAGCAGTGAAATTACTGCCGTTTTAAAACAGCAGCATAACAGCCTGATTTTTGCCGAAGGCACTACTACCGATGGGAATATAAAAAAATTCCATAGTCGTTTGATGCAAAGTGCTATTGATGCAGATGCCATGGTGCAGCCGGTGGCGATTTTTTATCCACGTAAAATTCAAAAGAGCCAAAACGCACAAACTCATAATATAGAAATAAACTCAGCTGTATTGTTTATTGGCGATATGTCTATAGGCGAATCGTTTGATTTAATCGCTCGCGCCCCCGGCATTGATGTTGAAGTGCATTTTCTTGAGCCCATACATAGCAAAGGTAAAACCCGAGATGAGATAGCACAACATGCTTACGATGAAGTGGTTGCTGCGATTAAATCGATAAAAACACGAAAGATTTAAAAGCTTTTTGACGCAGAGAAAAAATGAGAAATAGTTTTTTTAGTGGGGCCAGGATGTACATGTCTGAATTTCGTCTGACAGTCAGTGTCAGATATGAAATGGCTGGTTTCGACACTTAGCAGACGTTGGAAAAGCTGAAAAACATTGGTCCGCGAAGAACGCAAAAGACGCGAAAAAAGCAAAAACAATAATGGGTTTATAAAATAAAACTATGCTGTTTTATATCAACTAAAACCAACAATGTTATCGCTTATTCAGGATTACCTGAAAAAAACAAAATTTTTTTTTGCGCTTTTTTCGCGTCTTTTGCGTTCTTCGCGGACTAATGCTTTTAATTTTTAATGTC
>CAYQXD010000090.1:0-12982 GCA_964421315.1 uncultured Thiotrichaceae bacterium
TGGGCGTCCAAGTGTTATTGCGAATTTTTCCAAGAAACGATGTGAATTTTCAAGAAATAATGTAAATCTGGCGCCCAGAGCGTATTCCACACTAACGCTTCATGTATTTCATGAGTTTTGTGACCGTATAAATAGTAAGACCAGATTTAATACGCTGCTAATGGTGTTCGCCTCAGTAATAATAACTGGCAAGTAGCACTGGGCTTGTAAATTATGATGTGAAGCTGTGGTGCGCTACGTAATGATGACTAGAAACAAACCTACAGAATATGCAGTAAAAAACAATTTATCTGCAATTGTTTATAATTCCATATTATGGTCAGCAAAAAAACTGTAATCCAACTACTCATTGATTCAAAGATGGTTTTAACTGAACAAGAAGCAAATCATTGGTTTGAAAATGAAAAGATACCATCAATGAATGGTAAGACTGCAGCTGAATTATTTACTGAAGGTCATGGTGATGCGGTTATCTTGTTTATAAAGCGTATCGCTGATGGTGGCTACGCCTAAAAATTTACCGATTAGTTTCAATTTATTAAGCGGACTTCCCCACTTGTTAGATATTATCTCTCCCCAACTTATACACAAAAGTTGGGGAAAGAAACAAACTCGCAACATACTGTTAATACAGTGTTTATCACAGTTTTATGTTGTTTTGTATGATGAATACTGGTATAACTTACCCCAACTAATGCTGTATTTACAATAATACTTGGGCTAATTAAGAATGATCAATTTATCCAAAAATCACAACCACCCGAAATCTGGTGACACGATAAAAGTCGAACCGATTCGAACCCTTCAGGCCATTTCTAAAATAAAAACATTACTGTTAAAACAACCGAGGAATTATTGTTTGTTCTTGGCATAAATACAGCCTTTCGTGCATCAGAGTTATTATCCATTCGCGTAGGCCATATTACCCACCTCCTCCCTGGTGATATTTTAGAAATCAAACAACAGAAAACAAAACAATATCGCTCGGTGACGTTTAACCAGGCTGCATATGATGCAGTACAAATCTGGATGAAAGCTCGAGAATCCGAAGCACTGAAAAAGAAAGATCTAAGCCTCATGGATGATGATGCCTATTTTTTCACTGGCTTGCGTGGCAGTAATGCATTGAAAGTTTCAACACTCAATAATCTAGTTAAAGATTGGAGCCTAAAAGCAAATCTTAAGGGTAACTACGGTAGCCATACATTACGTAAGACCTGGGGATTTATGCAACGTACTAAACAAGACACGCCATTACCGTTGTTGATGCAAGCACTGGGCCATCCCACGCAACGACAAACGATGGCATATCTGTGTATTCAAGAGAAAGAAATTGAAAATGTTTACACTTCTCTTGAGTTGTAGAATTAAAATCAAACCTCTTACAATTAAGAATAAACTCAGAGGTTTCAAACCAATCAAAAGTAGACGTTTAATGTGGTAGAAATAAACGGCCATGAGTTTTTACTCCAAATATTCAAAACGACATATTATTTTTTATTATTAGCATTATTTTTTCAAACGATATAACTCACCAATGCTGTCTTTGATGCGCAGCAAATCACCATCCAGTGCAGCTTGACCATGCCACCACTGATAATCTGGTGATTGATGCCCTATGCCAAGATGAACATTCTTAAAATGATGTTGCATTTTTTCAAACTGTTTTTTTACAGATTTCAGTTCATCGTCGGTAAATATTTTTTCAGCCTGACTTGTCAGCGCATCTGCCTCACGGACTTTTTTACGGGCTATTTCCAGCATAGCTTCACCGTTTTCGAACAGATGCGTGATATAACGGGGTGAATGACAGTCCTGACAAACTTCTCTTGTATTATTATGAACCTTTTCTGTCTCCTTATCATTCATCAGATTGTGCCTGACCGTATTACTGACATCATGATTGTTCTGGTGCATATGACAGTAACCGCAGCCGGGCGAGCGATAATTTGCTAATTCAAAAGTCTGCTTCCATTCATAAGTGTTTTTTTCAAGCTGCATCAATGTACCGTGTTTTGATGATGAATAGCTGTGCACGACCGGATCTTTTTTACCACCATGACAATCAATGCATGTTTCATTACGCCGTGCTTTGCCTGCAAAGTCCTTATGTAACTGGCCATGACAACTAACACAATTTACTACGGGGTCTTGCGTTGCGTGGACACTTGTTTGCCAATCATTGATCAGTGTGCTGTTTTGTTTTTCATGGCATTGCATACAGGCGGCATTACCCAGAACGGTTGTGTCTGGTGGCAAAGTATCTGACGGAATGGCTTCAACAGCATATAGATTAACTGCCATCATCGACAAACACAAACTGTAAGATAACTTTGAGATAAGTGTTTTTATCAAAGGCATATGCATCAGTTATTCTCTCTGTTATATTGCGTGTACTCGCCGTACAACCAGAGTTTTTCAGAATTAAATTTCTGATCGCCATTTTTTTCCGATTTGTTTTCAATGGCTCCAATAGCACGTAGTTTTTTAGCTTTACGTTTTATTTTCTCAAAACTTCTGTCCATCGCTTTATGGCCTTTAATAACAAACGAATTATCACCATGTGCAGAACCTTTATATGCCGCCAGGTTATCGAAATACCACATTTCAAAATAATCACGTTCTATAGCTGAAACATTATAAAAAGCCGAAGCCTGTCCTTCAAAAAAACCAATGCGTTCATATTGAAGAAGATCGTCTCTGGAATCCATCGGATACGGTGGACGTTGTTTTGCGGAAGGATAAAGCAAATTATCTGTGCGCAAGGATTTCAGAATATCTTCCGCTTTATATAATTTTTTCCAGGCTGTTTTACGTTCCTCGTCCATTTCTTTCAGTCTGTCTGCTGACCAGTCTTTCTCATGACAATCCGCACACAGCTTAATCCATTGTTTACGTTTTATTTTATTGCCTGAGGTCAGCGGGTTAACCTGTTTGAGACCAAACTTCCAGATTGGTTTGTCGGCCACCTGATGCCTGCCTTCATCCATATGACAGTAGGCACAGGTGGGCACTGTATAGTTACCTTTTTTAAGCGGTTTTGACCAGTCCCAGTTTTCGCCTTCGGCAAGATAAAGCTGGCCGTGTTTTGAATTAAAATAGGTTTCATCGTCCGGATGCGGCGGTCCACTGTGACAGGTGATACAGGCTTCCGGACGGCGTGCTTCTGCGGCACTGAAAACATGCCGGGTATGGCAGGAATCACACTTGCTTGCTACCGAGTGACATTGCAGGCAGGCGGTAACTTCTGCTTTGGGTTTATCGGCAAAGTGTTTGGCATCCAGTGCCCTTTCCATCGCCAGTGAGTGGCTGGGGAAACCATAACGTTTTTCAGCAACGAATTCACCGTGTTGTTTATCATGACAGCCGCCACAAATATCAGGCGTTGGCATGTGCAAATTCTCGTGATCGCTGCCATGACAATCCGAGCAATAGATCGCCGGCTGACCATTGGCCGGTTTTGAGTGCCCGCTTTTGCGCCAGTCATTGACCACACCCGGTGTTACGCCCTGGTGGCATTCAATACACTGCTCACCGTTAAATTCACCGCTGACAGATTCCACCGATTTGTAAAAATCACCCGGATTCCAATAGCCAAATACCGCTTCGGGTGACCATTCTCTGGAATAGAGCCCGGCACCCTCACCTGACTTGCTCCAGTCCACGTAATAAAATCCAAGTGGCACCGTAATCGCTGTGATCAAAATGGGTATCCAGATATAAAGTGGTCGCATGATGATTTTATTCCTTGAGCCTCAGTTCTTGTTTCATTTTATGTGCTTGACTGTGTTGATGGCTATACCACCAGCGCAGCAAGCCGATAAAAGCCAGTAAAAAAAACACACCCAGAGACAACCAGCTGCCCATGTTTAACTTAACTGGGCTGAACGTTCTGTCATTGAAGCGGACGCTGTTACCAGCCATATTAAGTTTTAAATGATTAGCTGAATATTCGCCGGCAGAAACATGACCGGGTTCGACAGCTTTATTATTCTGCAGATAGAGCTGTATCTGCATCATGCTGTCAGCTGACGGCGGGGAATATTTCATCACCTGCATATTGCGCTGCATTCTTTTTAGCAGTTTGGACCAATCTACATCATATTGCGCCGGATCCGGCAGCGCATGACAGGCACTACAATGGTTTTCAAATGCACGCGCACCAGTGCCATGAGGTGTTTGTGCCAACGGTTTAAGTGCATGTAAAACAAGATAGCTGCGTAACTGATCACGCTCATCAGGAGTAGGCGTTTTTACATTGCCCAGCAAACCACCAAAGCGATCGGCAACATCCATGATGACCAGCATACGGTCGAGCACCTGTATCCATTCTTCAGCCGTGTGTCGACCGGGTCCGGGCAACTCATGACATTGAGTACAGTAATTTTGCATCAGTAACGCACCATACCCGCCAGTATCGGGTAACTGCTCTGACATTAAACCCGGCGGCATCACCTCCGGATATAGTGCACACATATCTAAACCAGCAAAATTATGACTGGCAAAAACAAATGAACTATTCACCAATAAAACAGACCATAAAAAGAGTCGCAATGCTTGCCGTAAAACAGGCTTGAATAAAGAATTCACCGTGCCGATCCGCTATGACTGCTCATTGAAAAGGCAGCCACAGTTTCTCTTTGTTTCGGCGAGAACACATCACTGGCAACCTGAACGATACGCTGAGCAGGACGAAAACTCTTTAGAATACCATCTGCAGCGCGACGACCTGCAGCAACGGCGGTTACCACCAGATCAGGTCCTAAGGTATTATCACCACCGGCATAAATTTTTGGATTTGATGTCCGACCATTTTCATCTACAGCAATGATACCGTGTCGATCAGTTTTCAAACCCAGTTGCTCCATCCATGCCTGTGGTTTATTAACCTGACCGACTGCAAAAATAACAGCATCACAGCTAATGGTTTCCTGCCCACTGACAACCTTGTCAAAACGTACGCCCGTAACCTGTTTTTCACCTAACACTTCTGTCGGTATATGCTCCAGTCGCAGACGCACACCTTCTTCCCATGCAGCCTGCTTTTCTTTAGGCGTGGCACGCATCGCCTGTTCATTCCCCCGGTATACGATAGTGACTTCTGCGGCATTTTGACGAATGGCAGAACGTGCACAGTCCATTGCACTGTCACCACCGCCGATGACCAGTACGTGTTTTTTTGCCATGTTATTACTATTTTTATGCTGGTTGACCACTCGCAGATAACTCAAGGCATCTGTCACACCGTCAAGGTGCTGCCCCGGCAATCGCAGATCACGGGAAGTCTGTGCGCCGGTACCAAGAAAGATTACGTCGTTATTTTTTATTAGTTTTTGCAGCATGGATTCATCAACTTCTGTGTCCAACTGGAACCTGATGCCCTGTTGTTGCAGCATTTTCTTACGGCGCGCCAGCAAGGTTTTATCGAGCTTGAACGATGGCACACCGGTTTCCATCAAACCACCAATCTTTTCATTTTTATCGAATACTGTGACTTCACAGCCAGCCTTGCTAAGCTCATCAGCACAGGCAAGGCCTGCTGGCCCGGCACCAATAACAGCAACCTGTTTGCCATTATTGCCAGTTTTATTTTGTGGGATGTTTTGCGGCTGCCCATGATTAATAAGATAATGATTATCAAGCGCTTCATCTGCCAGATAACGCTCAATGGCACCGATGGTGACTGCACCGCGCGGTTCTTTCGCTTTGGTACAACTACCTTCACACAAACGGTATTGCGGGCATACGGTGCCGCAAATTTCCGGCAGGTTACTGGTGCTTTGTGCAATCTCTGCAGCCTGCTGTATATTACCGAGAGCCACCTGCTCCAGCCATTCAGGAATACGGTTATGCAACGGGCAGGCATTGCTGCATCCCGGCAGGCCGCAATCAAGGCAACGGCTGGCCTGCTGCTGAATCATTAACAGAGAAGGTTTTGTCGCAATTTCAGACCAGTCAAGCACCCGTTCAGATGTCGAACGGTTACTTGTTTCCTTACGGCCTGCGTCCACTAACGGTTGTCGTTTCAATAGATAACTGGCGTTTTGTTTCATGGATTTTTTAAACAGGTTACGCACGTCACGAATTTCCAACGCATCGGTCGGACAGGAAACAACACAACGGGCACAACCCATACAATCTTCCAGTGCGGTAACACGACCAGTATCTTTACCCTGTCGCCAGACAGGAATGCCCATATCACATACCTGCTCACAACGCTGGCAGTCGATGCATTTGTCGGTATCCATATTGATGCCATAAAAACCGGCATGATTGAGCAGACCAAAAGTCGCGCCATAAGGACACAGGTAACGACAGTAGAATCGATTGCCCACGATGGGCGCGATGAAGAAACTACCAAAATAAGTTACCGCGACAATAAGATAAAAACCACCCACAAAACTCACCGTCCATGAATTGGGCGGGTACTGGGTGACAACCATCACCCCAACGTAATAACTAAAGAAGATCCATTTTGAATGACGCAGCTTCCAGGTCCAGTCAGAACGCAAAGTACGGTCACGAAAAGCAAAACCAACGGTTTCACGGATGCCAACACAGGGGCAGTTAAAACCGCAGATGATACGACGTCCAAACAGAAACACAGCCGCCAGAATCAGAAAGAATGTAATGGTGCCCGGCACATGCAAGGAAGGAAAAACCGGCTGCGCCCAGAGAAAACCGACATAGGGTTCATAAAACGGATACAACCACGGAATTAACCACCAGAACACGGTGACCATAAAGACCAGAATAATTAAACGCTTACGAGTATAGGTATTTTTTTCAGCAAAAATTCGCCAGACTCCAAAACCAAGGATGATACCGTATTCAGTATAACGGTTGAGCCAGATGGGGTTTTCAAACCAGAATAACCAGGTTTCATTTAGCCAACCGACAAAAGCCAGGGTAAATGCGGCGATGCAGAAAATCTGTACTGCCAGACTATAGCGTGCCGGCATCAGATCCTGATGCGTGCTGCTGGCATCCCTTGTACTATGGTAAAAAGGTTGTTCAATAGTCATAGGCTTTTTCAACATGTATTAGATGCTATGTTTTTCTACCGGGTATCTATTCTTTATCCAGTCCGTCATTCCCATTCTTGCTACATGGACATCGGCAAAACCTTTTTCCGCAAGTAGCTGTGCAGCTTTAGCAGATTTACGATCAGTCCGGCAAATGGTAACCACGGTTTTTTCATAGTAATCACTGATCTCATCTATGCGCTGTTCGAGTTGCTCCAGTGGCACTAAAATAGAACCTGCAATATGTCCCTGCTCACCATCGTAGTCTTCAACTGTGCGCACATCCAGCAATAATAAATCGTCACCAGCATCCAGGCGTTGTTTCAGATTGGTGATGCTTAACATTGCGCCTCTGCGAACGCTACCGATGAGCCGTGGCAGAAATGCGACCAGGCCGAGTAAGGCCAGTGCTAGCATGGCTTTCTGGATCAGGCCTTCACCGCCAGTGGCGGCTTCTTTGCCGATATAACCAAGATAGGTGTAGGCAATTGCGCCGGGCAGCATGAAGATATAGGTGGCGATGCTATAATGCGTAAATTTTATTTTTGTCAGCCCTAAACCATAGTTCAATAAATTAAATGGGAATAAAGGTACCAGTCTTACAAATGCCACAAAGCGCCAGCCTTCATTTTCCACGCCACTCATTAACTGTTTTAATTTACCTCCGGTTTTCTTTTCTACCCAGTCTGAAGCAAGATAACGGGCTACTAAAAAAGACAGCATGGCGCCGATGGTTGCCGCCGTCAGGTTATAAAACGCGCCTAACAACGGGCCAAACAATGCGCCACCGAGCAAGGTAAGTACGGCGCCTGGAAAGAAGAAAACCGTAGCCACGATATAGACAAGCATAAACAGTAACGGTGCTGCGCTACCTGCTTCTTCGATCCAGCTTTGAATTGCCGTAGCATCTAACAGGTCACGATAGGTTATAACCAGCGTTATGCCAGCAACAATAAAAACCAGTAACAGAAATTTCCATAGATTATTTTTCATCGTTGATACCACCACTTTCACTTTGATGCCACTGCCTACGGTTAATCGCATAACCGGACATCTTTCCCACAAATGGCATCACCAGCATACCGCTGATCCATGAGGCCATTTTTGGCTCACGAAAGGTGCGGATACCAATAGTCATATTTTCATGCCCCCCGCGTGGCTGATCACGGTAGGTGCCAAACAGACGATCCCACCAGGGTAGACTGAAACCGAAATTACTGTTGGTCTCATCATCTTCCACAGAATGATGAACGCGGTGCATATCGGGCGTTACCAGAAGCAGGCGCAACCATTTATCAACAACAAGATTCAAACGAACATTACTGTGATTAAACATGGCAGTAGCATTCAACATAACTTCAAAAATAACCACGGCAACGACTGGCGGACCAAGCAGCAGGATGGTGGCAAATTTGATCAGCATGGAAAGAATAATTTCGATAGGATGAAAACGTGCACCAGTGGTGACATCGTAGTCCAGATCAGCATGATGTACGCGGTGCAGTCGCCAGAGAACGGGAACGGCATGTACCATGACATGCTGCAGGTAGATAACAAAATCCATAATCACCACAGAGGCGATAACGGCTACAACAGGTGATACATCATAATAATTAAAAAGTCCCCAGCCCTGTTCGCTGGAAAAAGCAGCCATACCGACTGCAGCAGCCGGAAACAATAAACGCAGGATTATGGTATTGAGAAAAACCAGCCCCAGGTTATTTGTCCAGCGCACAACTTTGGAAACAGTTAGCGCACGGCGCGGTGCAAACAATTCCCAGATTGCCATGACTGCAAATATGCCCAGGAAAAAACTCAGCCGAATGATGGCTTCGTTGCTCATAATAAATTCATTGATATCCATCATTTTACTCTCGATGCCTCGGTAACCTGCTGGCCGGAATTCAAAGCTTCGATTTTTCTTTCAATCAAAGCGCGGTGAAGCTCAATCATGGCTGGGTTAGCTTTTCAACAATTGCTTTTGTGAGCGCATCGTTAGTCATCTCTCTATTTTCCGCTTGAATCTTCTCTTCTAGATGCTTGAGAACGGTTTTTTTAAGGATTCAGTGCATATCGGTGGCCCCGATAGCTACATCGTAGAGTTGTTGAGACGACAGCTGTGTACAGGCTAAACCGAAATTAGCAATCTCTTCAATTGAAGGGGGTTGCCCTTGAAAAAGATGGTTTACGTTATTATTAGGCATTACTACTCCTTTTAGCTCTAACGTATATTAAACAGATACAGTACCGTAGGTTGCGGTAAGGCACGAACCGCACCATTTGCGTAATCATACAACAATCCTCTCGACATATGCTGTTCGCAAACTCACAATAAGTAGGGTCAGATGAAACTTAACTACACTACAGTCTATTTATGAGCAAACCCATTCTTGAAAAGTGTCACCTAGACCATATCTGGAGACAGTATACCTAATTGTCCATTGAGTTAGTTTACCTGTCTGGGCTATTTCCAATGTCTCCTTTGTCGTTATTTTACTCTAACAAGCATATTCCCCAGATGTCCGTTATGTGGTGAAATGGTACATTTAATCAAAATCTTTTAACGTCTCTTTCTGCGAATTTAAGTTATTTACCATCTGTCCAGATGATCATCATAATATCGGTTGGAATTTTGAACAATATTCCTAACTTAAACTGTAATATACGCAATTGGGCATTCATTTTACATTTTTTCTTGGAATACATGATCAGGTATACAGCACTGCTAAAAAATCAAAAATTTACACAATTTCTTGAAACCATGATTAATAACGTATTGATTTAGATGATGTATTTTTTGGGTGATATTTACTCATTCCTTGGATGCCCATTTGAAAATGAAAAGATACCATCAATGAATGGTAAGACTGCAGCTGAATTATTTACTGAAGGTCATGGTGATGCGGTTATCTTGTTTATAAAGCGTATCGCTGATGGTGGCTACGCCTAAAAATTTACCGATTAGTTTCAATTTATTAAGCGGACTTCCCCACTTGTTAGATATTATTTCTCCCCAACTTATACACAAAAGTTGGGGAATAAAATAAACGCCTAACATAGGGTCTCCAACAATATAGAGTAGTAAATGCCACACTTTGACATTTACTACTCTATATTGTTGGAGACCCAGTAATCGTCATGCCGACCTGCTGTTTGAAATCATCAACCGGCGATATGAGCAAAACGCAACCATCGTCACCACCAACCGACCCTTCGGTGAATGGAATGAGGTCTTTCCCAATGCATCCTGTGTGGTCTCCCTGGTAGACCGGCTGATACATCATAGCCAGATCATTATCATTGAAGGTGACTCTTACCGCATGAAAGAAGCGCAGGAACAGGCGACAAAGCGCAAACGCAAACCTTCTAAAAAAGCAGACTGCAAATGAAAACAGTGAAAATCCCTGAAAACTGGACAGGAAAAGAGGCACTAGCGGTTTACGACTTTTTAGCCGATGTGATGGAAGCTATCTGGGAACGGCATGAGGACCAGATGCTTGAAATATTATGCAATGAAGAAGAGGAGCCTGCAGATCAGATAGATTGGCGGCAGCAAGAGGCCGGTTGTGATGAAATCCCTTTTTAAGTACTGATGGCCAAATATTAGCTAAATGAACTGCCTTTTTGTGGGCAATGGTTCTGCGGCAAATATCAGCGGGTTTGCTGCGGCGTTAACATCCGCCCCCGAAACTTCAAATTCCCCGTCCCATTAATATATTATTAATGCAGCTGTTCAGGTTATAAGTAAGTAAGTATTGACAAATATGTTAATAAAAGGCATAGTTGCTGCAGCTTGAAAGTAGTACTTTAATTTATGCAACACCATTTCGATGCCACATCTTAGTTCTTCGTCCTGTTCTTCATATTTCATAGCAACACATTTCAGCAAAATAGCCTTATGATTTTTTATAATCAGGCTCAATTACATTTAAAATTTAATTAATAGGAAATAACTTATGTCTACAACAACCGGTACCGTAAAATGGTTTAACGAATCTAAAGGTTTTGGCTTTATCGAGCAAGAATCTGGTCCAGATGTTTTTGCTCATTTCAGCGCTATCTCTAGTTCGGGTTTCAAAACTCTGACCGAAGGCCAGAAAGTTGAATTTACAGTTACTGAAGGCCAGAAAGGTCCTCAAGCAGAAAACATCGTAGCGATTTAATTTATAGGTCGCTATATGGCCTGCATTGAATGTAATGCAGGCCAGACTCTCATCCTTTAAGGGTTGAAAGTTAAAAAGGCAAGACTTTAAGGTCTTGCCTTTTTTGACTTTAAGCAGAAAAATCTATTTTACTAGATTAATAAAATCAGGCTAAAAAGATCTACCTCCCTTTTTTCTCAATTACCGATTAACTTATGGTGCACTAAAACGCCCACTATTTCAGGTCAAACAAGGTATAGTCAATTGTTGAGTTCAAGTGCTTGTAGCAGGCAACCTCTTTTCTCACTGCAACAACCCTTTCCTCAAGGCTGAAACCTTAACAAGGCTGGTGACACAACAGTCATCCGCAAACAACCCTGTCAGAAAGTAACGTTTGATGTGGTAGAAGACCCTAAATATCCACAGGCCACAAATAAAAGAGTTAAACAATCTATTAGTTTATATTTCTAACGAATAAGGTTAGATTGTGATTCGAGCCTAAGCGAGAAGCCACAATCTGAACCGTTTGTTGGACAAGCCCGATGAGTTTTTGAGATTTGAGTGTTGCTATGAAAATAGCTTTTTAAGGGTCAGCCTGATTTTGAAATAAAGGCGCTTTTTTTATACCGTGGTCATTTCATCAACCGTTTGTGCTTGTCACAAGCGGTTTTTTTACCGGTAATCCCGTGTTTTGACCTTATTTCACCCGATCGACATGCTCAGCCAAAAAGGCTGCTCCCTGTTTTCTTTTTGTTGATGACTTGCGGTTACATAAGCTTTCTCCAGGCCGCTTAAAATGGTACTGGCGTGATTTCATTGCACGGTATCCTGATACGCACAATATTCATTGCCGCGCCACAACATGCACGCCGCATCTGAGGTCTGGGTTTAACTTTTGGTAGCCATTTTGTTGGATCAAATTTAAACAACAGATGAATCAGCTTAATCAATGTCTTACTATTCGAGTGTAAAAAACCATAATCCCTGGCACGCCGGAAACGAGGCGGTAAAACATGCTGTAAAATCAGCCAGAGAAAAGTCGCACCACTGACCATTCTTGTTTGATATCGTTTGGTTTTACTGTCCTGATAACGAAAAGTCACCTGACCATCTTTGACGCTAACAATGTCTTTTTCCCGAATAACGCCCCGGTACAGGTATCGACCCAGATACACCAATGCTTTATCACCCGAACCCACCGACTGACAATCGACCACCCACTTTTCAGGCAATTTAAGACCGGCTTTTTTTATCCCCGCCAGCATCTTCGCCCGGAACACCTTCGCCAGGGCTTTGTGATTGAACAGGTATTTCCCGCTCTTTTTGCGCCAAAGCCTGCTCACTTTATCGATGGCAACCGCTGGCAACACCGTATGGATATGCGGGTGATAATCCAGCGCTCTGGAATGCGTGTGCAATACCGCGACCATGCCCGGCATTCCTTTCAGTTTTTGATCATTCAAACTAAAGGTCTGCAAGGTATCCCAGACACACTTAAATAGCAGCGTGTAAATCATTCGTTGATGTTGCCAGGCCAGAGAGCGTAGTTCTCCGGGCAAGGTAAAAGTGATCATAAAATACAAAGCCGGAAGTTGTTTCTGAACCTGCCGCTCTATCCATTGCTGACTCTCATGATGCTGACAATGCGGACAGTTTCGATGGCCGCAGGAATGCGGGATAACAGTTTGATGAGCGCAATCAGAACAGCGCATGAGCATTTTTGGACTGTGCCTGGTTCGACAGATTTTCAGAGCCGATAATGCCTTTTCCTGACTTCCGCACTTTTTCCCCATAAACCCCAGCAGAATAAGGATT
>CAYQXD010000091.1:0-12972 GCA_964421315.1 uncultured Thiotrichaceae bacterium
GCTTTAGTCGATATAAACAGTAAAGTTTTATTCCTGTAAACCTACATTGTTTTTGCTTTTTTCGCGTCTTTTACGTTCTTCGCGGACTAATGCTTTTAATTTTTAACGTCCGCTTATGACCGTACTCAACCATTTGCTTATCTCTAAAATTTAGTTGCCAAAGTGTTCTGGTAAATGGCTTTATGCACATCACCCATGCTCACCATGCCAAGCAGTTTGTCACCTACGGCAACCGGAATACGGCGAAATTTTCTGCCACACATCATCGATGCCGCCTGTAAAATGTGCATATCCGGTTTGACAGAGATAACCACGGGTGTCATCACATCCTTAACCGTAATATGAACCACATCACTGTACTGGTGCATCAGTTTGTCATAATCAACCATTGACATACCGCTCATCAGGTCATCCATTTTGGGAAACATTTTACCCAGCACATCACTTTCGGACACCGTGCCAACCAGTTTGCCATCATCAACCACAGGTATGCCGCTGTATCTATAGATACACATAAGCGAAACCACTTCACCCAGTTTTTTATCGGATGTCACTGTGCGTACATTTGTTGTCATAATATCTTCTACGTTCATTCCGTCATCCTAATTATTTTTTAATTATTTAATCAACCAAGATAAAAATTAAAGGCTGTCATCTTAGTATTATGGGAGAGATGACAAAATCAACCTTGCCCCAGCATATTGATAAGTTAGCATTATTTTAAGGGCATCTCTAATAATTATGTTTGAGCAGGTTTGTACTTGAGGGGTTCAAGAACAAGGCGAAGATGCCAAACACTAATTTTTAGAGATGCCCTTAAGCCGCTACCGCCACTTTTAAATCAATATATACCATACCGTTTACAATCTTAGTTGAAAACACATTAGTACAGCCTTCGTCAGGTCCTAATGCCTGACCACTGGCTAAATCAATTTTCCAGCTATGTAACGGACAGGTTACTGATGCGCCATGCACGATGCCTTGTGATAAGGGTCCCTTTTTGTGCGGACACTCATCTTTCATGGCAAACACTTCATCTTTTGCTGTCCTAAAAACGGCAATATTCATGGTATCGGTTTTAATGACACGCGAACCTAATTGTGGAATATCTTCCAATGCTACTACTTCTGACCAATCACTCATAATCTTTAACCTGCAATCTTTAATTGTGTAAATTCATGTGAAGCCAAACCTTCGGCGCGTGCTTTCCATGGATCAACCTGGGCAATTTTCTGGCTTATTTCGAAACGTTCTGCCAATACTTTACGTTCTGTTTCATCATCAACAATGCATTCTTTGATATAGGTTAAACCGACGCGCTCTACCCAGGGTGCAGTGCGTTCTAAATAGTGCGCTTCTTCACGATACTTCTGGGTAAAGGCAGCGCAGTATTCCAGCACTTCTTCTTCGGTTTCTACCTTGCATAACAGATCGGTAACACGGACTTTAATGCCGCCATTACCACCAATGTGTAATTCATAACCGGAATCAACACAGACCACGCCAAAATCCTTAATGGTGGCTTCGGCACAGTTTCGTGGGCAACCGGAAACCGCCAGTTTGTATTTATGCTGCATATAAGAACCCCAGGTGAGTTCTTCCAGCTTCACTCCCAGCCTGGTGGAGTTTTGCGTGCCAAAACGGCACCAGGTTTTACCAGCGCAGGTTTTCACGGTGCGCATGGCTTTACCATAAGCGTGGCCGGATACAAAACCGGCATCTGTTAAATCTTTCCATACTGCCGGCAGGTCTTCTTTTTTGATGCCAAACATGTCAATACGTTGACCGCCGGTCACTTTCATTTCCGGCACATCAAATTTGTCACAGACATCGGCAATGGCGCGTAACTCATCAGGTTTAACCAGTCCACCGAACATACGTGGCACCACTGAATAAGTGCCGTCTTTTTGAATATTGCCGTGGGCACGTTCGTTGATAAAACGTGACTGCGCATCATCCTGATATTCTTCCGGCCAACGTGCTAATAAATAATAATTTAATGCTGGACGACAGGCCGCGCAACCATCCGGTGTTTTCCATTCCAGAAATTCACGAACCGCTGGAATGGTTTTTAATTCGTGTTCTTTAATGGCATCAATCACCTCGTCATGACTGCTATCGGTACAGCCGCATATCGGTTTCTTGCTGGGCGCTGCTTCATAACCTTCACCAACAGTAGAAGCAAGCAGAGATTCAACCAGACCGGTACAGGAGCCACAGGAAGAAGATGCTTTGGTATGGGCACGAACTTCGTCCAGGGTAAACAAACCATTTTTGCTGATAGCCTGCACGATGTCACCTTTGGAAACACCATTACAGCCACAAATCTCCGCATCATCCGGCAATGACATCACGCGGCTTGCTTTATTACGTCCGGCATCACCGTGTCCAGCATCGCCCAGATCATGCTGGCCAAATAAAATGGTTTTGCGAAAGTCAGCAATATTGGTGGCATCACGCATCAGGCTGAAATACCAGGTGCCATCCATGGTGTCACCAAACATGACTGCGCCTTTTATGACGTTATCTTTTATCACCAGTTTTTTATAGACACCACTGGCAACGTCCTGCATTTGCAGCACTTCATCGCCTTCTTCTTCATTAAACTCGCCGGCAGAAAACAGATCAATGCCGGTGACTTTTAATTTTGTTGACGTCATCGAACCGATGTAACGCGTACTGCCCACTTGCGCTAAATGATTCGCTGCCACTTTTGCCTGTTCAAACAAAGGCGCAACCAGTCCATAACACTGGTTTCTATGCTGCACACATTCGCCGACTGAATAAATTATCGGGTCAAAGGTTTGCATGGTGTCATTGACCACGATACCGCGCTCACAATGAATGCCGGCTTTTTGCGCCAGTTCAAAATTCGGACGAATGCCAACTGCCATCACAACAAGATCGGCATCGATTTCTGAACCATCGGCAAATTTCACGCTAGTCACACGTTTGTCACCAACAATTTCAGCAGTTTGCGCTTCCATCAGGAAATTTAAACCGCGCTCTTCCAGTGAAGCTTTTAATAAAGCTGAGGCAGGTTTGTCTAACTGCCGTTCCATCAGTGAATCCAGCAGATGCACTACAGTAACATCCATGCCCTGCTTCATCAGGCCGTTAGCTGCTTCCAGCCCTAACAGACCGCCACCAATAATAACGGCTTTTTTATAGTCTTTTGATGCCTGGACCATGGTGTCCACATCATAAATATCGCGGAATCCCAGGACTCCTTCTTTATCGGCTCCGGGAATGGGAATAATAAATGGGTTCGAACCGGTTGCAATCAACAGGCGGTCATAAGGAAATTCTTTACCACTCTCGGTAATCACCGACTTTTTAACGCGTGAAATATCTGTCGCAGCATCACCCGTAATCAGGGTGATATTATTTTCTTCGTACCATTCAATGCTATTTAGAATGATGTCATCAATGGTTTGCTCACCAGCCAGTACCGGCGATAACATAATACGATTGTAATTAGGGTGCGGCTCGGCGCCGATGACAGTAATATCATAAAGATCACTACCGCTGTCGCCTGTTGTATTGTGCTTGAACAGCTCTTCAAGGGCGCGCACTCCCGCCATACCATTGCCGATTAAAACCAGTTTTTGTTTCATTGTTGCCTCTTTGCGCATAGATGAATATAACCTAAATCCTGCAAGTGATTGCACACATATAGCGCAAGCTCTTGATTCGTATAGCAAATTTTAATTCTTCGGGAATATCAATAAGTATTCCACTCGAATTAAAATTGCTCTACAAATCAATATCTTACACTCTATATGCACAATCACTTGCAGGATCTAGGTATAAATAATAACTACTTGCTGCGCAGTTAAAATAGATGTATTAATAGTTTTATTATTAATTCTTATATTGAGTCTAACAAGATTCGTGCCAAGTTTTGATGCGTTATATCAAGGCATTAAACAACTCACTAGCTTAGATTGCGCACCAAACAAGTGCGAGCAATCACCAGGCGCACCGGCTGTGTGCAACAGCATCAAAATGGCTCGCCAGCCTTGCAAGCGTGTAAGTTGTACAGGGAGGGGGAAATGGATCACAAATTAACTGACATGGATGCGCCGTTAACGAACCATCCATGTGGCACTACTCTATCCTTAGGTTCATAAACGCTACATCCATGTAGCATTGCTCAGATCGCTGTAAATACGTCCATGTAAACTATACTGCCCACACCTTAATTGTGGCCATGTTGCAGAGACCTGAAAAATCCATCCTTTAGTTCGTAAACGGTGTATTCCTACACCACTACTCGCTTTTTATTATTTTTCCATCCTTAGGTTCGTAAACGGCACTTCCCTGTGCCACTGCTCGGGAATTTTCTGGCAACACCAGTAGCTATTGCGGCTTTAGATACCGCACGTGGAATGATTTCAAGCAAACGTGGATCTAATGGTTTGGGAATAATATAGTCAGGGCCGAACACCATGGCATCGAGCCCGTAGGCATCCAAGACTTCCTGGGGTACCGGTTCGCGGGTAAGTTCGGCAAGTGCGTGTACGGCGGCAATTTGCATTTCCTGATTGATGCAGCTGGCGCGCACATCCAGTGCGCCTTTGAAGATATATGGAAAACCTAAAACATTGTTGACCTGATTAGGGTAATCACTGCGCCCCGTACCCATGATTAAATCATCACGGGTTAAATGTGCCAGTTCGGGCAGGATTTCGGGGTCTGGATTGGACAGGGCAAAAACCACCGGCCGTGATGCCATAGTGGCAAGCATCTCAGGGGACAATAAATCAGGGCCGGATACGCCGATGAAGACATCCGCACCATCCATTGCATCGGCTAATGTGCGCTTGTCAGTATGCACGGCAAAAGCCTGTTTGTATTTATTTAAATCGTCACGTTCAGCTTGAATAATGCCGTTACGATCAATCATAAATAGTTTTTCTGGATCAGCACCTAATCCCTGCAACAGCTTCATTGAAGCAATGCCAGCCGCGCCAGCGCCCAGGCAAACCACGCGAATATCCTCTATTTTTTTATGCTGCAGCTCCAGCGCATTTAATAAAGCGGCCGCAATAATGATAGCGGTGCCATGCTGATCGTCATGAAACACCGGAATATCCAGCTGCTCGATTAAGGCTTCCTCTATTTCAAAACAGGCGGGGGCGGCAATATCTTCAAGATTGATACCACCAAAAGTGGGGGCAATATTTTTTACCGTAGTAATAAATTCTGCTGTTGAATCAGCATTTACTTCGATATCAAACACATCAATATCAGCGAAGGCTTTAAACAAAACGCCTTTGCCTTCCATCACCGGTTTGCCTGCCAGCGCACCGATATTGCCCAGACCCAGCACAGCAGTACCGTCAGTGATTACCGCAACCAGATTACCTTTGGCAGTGTAATCATAAGCTGTTTCCTCATCACGGTGAATGGCACGGCAGGGTTCCGCCACGCCCGGTGTATAAGCCAGCGAAAGATCAAGTTGGGTTTTACAGGGTTTGGTGATTTCGGTAGCGATTTTTCCTGGTTTTGCCTTGCCGTTGCTATCCAGGGCGTGATAATCCAGAGCTTGTTGTTTGAATTTTGTTGACATGATAATAGAGTGTGACTGGTATCGAGTAAAAAAGTATCGATATATTAACATTTTTAGGCATCCTGGCTTGTATAAGTCCAGGCTTTATCTGACAAACAGTATCAGGCTTGAGCAGTGGCACAAGGATAATGGTATGAACCCACCCCACCTTACAACCGGCCTCGTAATGGGCCAAAATGGGGTTTTACATTCCATTTAACAAAGGCGGAGCGGATTCAACATGAAGATTACAACAATAGGACTAGATATAGCAAAAACAATTTTCCATTTTTTTGCGGTAAACAAAAAAGGAAAGATGGTTAAAAAGAAACAACTAAAGCGTAAACAACTACTAAACTATTTTGCACAGCTAGAGCCATGCCTGATCGCAATGGAAGCCTGCGGCAGTGCGAACTACTGGGCAAGGGAGCTACAGGCATTAGGACACGAAGTAAAACTCATTGCACCACAGTATGTTAAGCCCTATGTCAAAGGCAACAAAAATGACTACAATGATGCTGAGGCAATAGCAGAAGCGGCACAGCGACCACGCATGCGTTTTGTACCCATCAAGTCTATAGAGCAACAGGACGTACAAAATTTACACCGTCAACGTGAACGAGTTAAAAAAGCACGAACTGCGCTAGTCAACCAGGTTCGAGGTTTACTGGCAGAATACGGTATTATTATGCACAAAGGAATTTCGGCTGTACGCAAAGGGTTACCAGATATTTTAGAAGACGCAGAAAATGATTTAACCGTGTCTGGCAGGTGTCTTTTTAAGGAATTGCATGACGAATTGCTTGATCTTGATGACCGTTTTAAAGAAATCGAGAAAAAAATAGCCACCAGCAACGCCGATAATGAAGTCTGCCAGCGGTTGGATGAGATATTAGGCGTTGGACCGATCACGGCGAGTGCTGCCTATGCCGCGGCAGGAGAAGGCAAGGGTTTCGTTAATGGTCGTCACTTCTCTGCCTGGATTGGTTTAGTACCCGGTCAGCATTCGACAGGAGGCAAACCGACCTTGCTGGGGATAAGCAAGCGTGGTAATGCCTACCTTAGAACCATGTTTATCCACGGCGCACGATCGGTGCTACGACATTCTGCAAATAAAACAGATAATTTTAGCCTGTGGGCGCAAGCATTACACAAACGACGGGGACACAACAAAGCCTGTGTGGCAGTGGCTAATAAAATGGCAAGGATAGCATGGGTGATAATGGCGAAAGGTGAAAACTATCGCCCCGCAATGAATGAATTAATCAAACAACAGTAAATACCGTAGTAGGTATTACGAGACAGAGCAAGAGAAAACCTTTCGTTAATTGCAAAAGAAATAAGATCGGATGTTGAGACAGGTCAGACCGGCTCATTCAAAACCTGACAGCACATTGGCCGTAACAAGGTCGGAAGGATGATGAGGAAGATGAGCGCAGATAACCATCGGGGCCAGGAAGATAAAGCTTCCACAAACAGGCCGGATATATGAGAGCAGTGATTTTCTCTCACATCAGTGATTAAAGACTTTTTTAAAATTAAGCGTAGGTAGCAAGTTATGAGGTGCGCCTTAAAAAGATCAAATATTATAGCAGCCTGGTGCTATTGGACTACGTGTGGATAAAGCGTGAATGTTTTGCTAGCGCAAAAACGTGTGGAAATGCCATGGACAAAATATCGTAAACTCATTTTGCCCACAGCATTACCACACTCATTCACCCTTTGCCCACACTCCGCCAAATTGACAACAGGTGGAATGAAATACTTGATAAAAAACCAATAATATTATTATGATTATTTTTTAAGGTAAAAAAACAGAACATGTGCCTTGCAGACCGGGGTGGGTTCATATATGTGCTGTTTACGAACCAAAGGACGGAAATAACTGGTTTCGACACTGAGCAGAGGTTGTAAGTATTAAGTTTCTTATCTGTGGTTAAAATAAGCTTTTGTTTTTAGCGCTATTCGTGGTTTAACGTTTTTAACTTATAACTTAAAACATACAACCTAAAACTTCCGCTAACGAACTCAGCCATTAGTTCTATGAGCAAATCTGACACCTTCGTCAGATTAAGTCTGAACCTCTACACTTTAAGGCATTAAATCCTCAAGCTTGTCATCCATATGCAACTCCGTTAATTCACTAAAGCCACCTATCCAGTTACCATCAATGGTAATTTGAGGTACGGTGCGAGCACCATTAGTGACCTGTGAAAACTCACGTAATGCCGCCTGATCCTGATCAACACATACTTCGTCATAGGGAATGCCCCATTTTTTTAATAAAGATTTGGTTTTATCACAAATAGGGCAGATGCCAGTGCTATAAACTTTCAAACGTACCATAAAGAAACCATATAAACTGTTGTATTGTTTTCGGACAAAAATAAGGGAAAATACTCAACTAAGCATAACTAAGCAAGAGCTATTTTACATGAGTTTTAAAATCCTCGTACCAGCCAGCGGACATGAGTTTGCCGCTGAAAAGAATGAAACTATATTAGAAGCAGCCTTGAGACAGGGCATCGGTTTGCCTTATGGTTGTCGCAATGGTGCCTGTGGAAAGTGTTCGGGTGAAGTCATTAGTGGTACTACCGAGTACGATACAGATGCATTACGTGCACAGGCGAAAAAAGAATATGAAGCAGGTAAAACGCTTTTTTGTCAGGCCTGTGCAAGCAGTGATCTGGAAATAAAAGTAAGGGAGATCACAAGAAGTTCGGACATAGAAATTAAAATATTGCCCTGCCGGGTAGACAAAATGGAAAGGCTAACCCATGATGTCATGAAATTACTGTTGAAATTACCTGAAACTGAGCGTTTGCAATTTATGGCAGGTCAGTATCTCGAGTTTTTATTAAGAGATGATAAAAGCGGGGATGTTAAACGCCGGGCTTTCTCTATAGCCAACGCACCACATGATGATGACTATATTGAATTACACATTCGCCATGTGCCGGACGGGCATTTTGGTGATTTTGTTTTTGATGGTTTAAAAGAAAAAACCTTAATGCGTATTGAAGGACCTTTAGGCAGTTATTTTTTACGTGAAGATAATGACCGCCCGATTATATTAATGGGTGGCGGCACCGGCTTTGCACCATTAAAAGGCATGCTGGAGCACGCCTTTCATATCAAGCTGAATAAACCGATTCATCTGTTTTGCGGGGTGCGCGCTAAACAGGATTTATACATGGATAAAATGGTTCATCAATGGCTGAAACAACAGCCTAATTTAAAATATACTGCTGTTTTATCTGAACCTGCAGCGACAGATAACTGGCAGGGTGAAACCGGTTTTGTTCATGAAAGAGTGGTGAAACATTATCCTGATTTATCCGCTTATGATGTTTACCTAAGCGGGCCGCCACCTATGATTAAAGCGGGAATGGATTTATTTTATGAAAAAGGTTTACCCGAAACTCAGATATATTCTGATTCATTTGAGTATTCTGATGATGCATTAAAAGCCATGGGTATACAGAAACCAAAAATAAAATAATAATTTCGAATCCGTTTTGTCTGCTAAAACCACCATAAAAGAGTTAGTACAAAATCTACCACAACAGGGCAGGGTCGAGTGGATTGGCGTGCGACCGGATAAAAAAGCACCCATACGGGTAATGGATACAGTAAAGGTATTATCTAAAGGCTTACAGGGTGACCATTATGCAGGCCGTAGCGGTAATCGAAGTGTTACCTTAATTCAGGCTGAACATATTAATGCCATTGCCTCTTTGTTACATAAAAATAAAATTGATCCTGCTGAACTCAGGCGAAATATAGTCATAAGCGGGATTAATCTGCTAGCACTAAAAGATCGAGAATTTAAAATTGGTGCGGCCGTATTAAAAATGACAGGATTATGCCATCCCTGTTCCCGCATGGAAGAAATTTTAGGCGATGGTGGTTATAACGCAGTAAGAGGCCACGGCAGAATAAATGCCTGTGTGATAACACCATGCACAATTAGACAGGGAGATAAGGTTGAGATTGTAAAATAAGCCTGTTTCTAGATAATTGTTATAACAGTAGCCCTAAATTTTTACAATTTTCAGCTGTGGTATTTCATGTTCAAAGTCGTGAACATTTTTATTAATAGCTTCCTCAGCATAATCTCCGGCGAGTAAATGTAAACCCAGACGATAATACTCCTGTGCTGCATCCTTTTCTGCCATGTGTTCTTCAAGTAATCGCGCAAGTTTTAAATAGTTTTGTGGCATAGGTTTTATAGCAATGCTGATTTCCAGGTAATTTTTAGCCTTACCCCATAAAGAAAGGGAAGTACACATCTTGCCTAGAGCAAGTAATAAGTGAGCATTTTGTTGATGATCGTTTAACCAGCCCTCAACCATTTCCAGTTGTTTATTATCAGCCGGTTTGGCACTGATGGCATCTAGTTCGGCATATAAAATAATACAGCTTTCCTGCCAGTTGTCATTTAAATACAAACGTAATAATTTTTCCGCTTCACCTGTCGCATCAACTACAACAAGTTGATTTGCATAATGCTCTATTACTGTCGGTATGATTTGTAAGTGCTGAGACGTGTTTGTCCAGAAAGAAATTAATGATTGACTGCCAGAGTGTTCAAGCTTTGCTATTTTTGTAAGGTTTAATAACTGGCCTTTACAAACCATTACCTCAAAGTTAAGGAAGCTATCATCAGATAAATCACCGTATTTTTTAAGCGCGGGGAGAATGTTGTATAAATTATCCCAGTCCTGTAAATGTTTATAAGTGTTGGCAAGTAGCGTTAATACATAAGTGTGGTTTGGTGATATTTCATTAAGCAGGTTAAGTGTTGCTAGCGCCTGTTCATTTTGCTCATGGGCAAGTTGTAACTCGGCTTTGGTTAAGCTAATGGCGATATTTGCGCTGGGTATCTCACTGGGTGCTTCAATAAGTGCTTTTGCTAAATATTCATCTCGACGTTGATGCGCACCAAGCTGTTGTGCAGCACGTGCTGCAGTTAAATAAACCAGCAATCGGCTTTCGCTGTGTTCTACCTGCTGCGTTAATGTTTTTTCTGCCTGCTCAAAGCGACCTTCTGCATAGTCAATTAATCCCTGCGAAAGAGATAAACGCGCTTTTTCTTTAAGAAGTTGTTCACGTTTATGGGCAAAGTAAATAAAGAGATTTTTAATAAACTGGTAACTTTTAATTAAAACCAGAACAACAAATAAAAAGCATAACAGGGCAGCACCAAAAACTAGCAGATTGGTTTCAAATGAGAAGCTGGCAAAACTAAAGCTGATATGGCCTAAATCATTTTGTTTGACCATGCTAAAACCGATGATAGTTATAGTAGAAATCAAAAAGATGTAAAGCAGTCGATTCATGATAATCACCATGCTAATTTTTAGGTATGAAAGTACAGAATATCGCATTTTCTAGCAAATATATAGAAATAGAGTGTAACTTTATAAATGAATGACACATAGATAGTTTTTCACAAGCAGCGCCACATGAATGTGGCGATTATGAACCTAAGGATGGATAGAGAAAACCCAATACCACTTCCGTTGGTTGAGATTACAATAACCAAAAAGGTGGTTTGCAACGATTAATATACACACTCCCAGGCTTATTATTTATCGGTAAAATAACGGGTTAAGGCGATAAAAATCGCTTCATCAGTGGCATTTTTTGCTGTAATGATGGTTTCAAAACCATATTTACGGGCCAAAGCCGCTGCGCGCTGTCCCGGTACAACTAGTGGTATATCATGCAACATTATGGGATTGCCAATTAATGTAATCAGATTATCCAGGCCTTCATTACTACTGATGGTGATGGCTTTAAGTGTTTTAAATTGTTGTTCGGGTAATGGCGAGTGATCAGGGATCTGCCTACGATAAGTTTCTACATAACGCACATGAGCACCTCGTGTTTTTAATGAATCTCCCAGTAAGGCGCGTCCACCTATACCTCTAAATATTAAAATACGCTGTGTCTGGATTTTTGGTTTTTGAAACTCAGGCATTTGCAACAATGATTCTGTATCGTGCTGAGGTGCTTCCAGGTCAACATGGAGGTTTTGTTGCCGCAATGCCCGTGTAGTTTTACTACCTATAGAAACAATCGTTAAATGCTCAGGTAAAACAGGAAAATAAAGATGACTTTGCTCTACAGCGGTAGCGCTGATAAAAATAGCCATATCAAAATCATGCAATTGTTTGCGCAAATGCTTAAACGCCTCAATTTCCAGAGCAGGTAGCGGGTTAATAGTAAAAACGGGATAGTGAATAACGTTACCACCAGCTTGTTCAATAATCTTGCATAAGTTTTTTTCTCGACCGCTAGGCCGGGTAATAAGAATAGTTTTATTTGACATCAATGATGCTGATTCATTTTTTGCTTTATTCATTTATCGTTCCCATACGACAGGTAAAACGAATCAATAGGGTGAGAGTTGTTGATTTTTATTTCTTGCTCTATATTTGTCAGACTTCCTGTCACCGCCTCTAGCATTAGGTGATGCTCGTCTTCCTGTTTTCTTTTCAATTTGTTGCTTAAATCGTCCATCGCCCAACACCCATGCTCTATTTATCGAATCACGTATCTCTTCAAGAGTATAGTCAGAAATTTCATGCTCAAATAATGCTGCATATCTTTTTTGCCGTGTTGCATCTGTTTTGGCAAGGTCTTGATACAAGAAATGCGGGGTTATCAGCTCTATAGGCTTCCCAAGTGCATTACGTTGATAACTTGACCAGGGGTATTCAGCAGGACGCTGCACCATTTTCGCCCTCACAGGGTTCAATTCAATATACCGACTCACAATAAAAAAGTAATTATCACTGTCTACCAGTGTTGACTTGTAACGTCCCTCCCACAAAGTGCCTGTTCTATCATAGGTTTGATTAATATAGCGAACATAATAACGCCCTAGCGATTGCATCAACTGACTCACACCGTACTTTGTTTCTGGCGTCAGAAGCAAATGAACGTGGTTGGTCATCAGCACGTAGCTATGCACGGCCACTTTATACTTTCTGCTGTAGAGCTTGAGCTTATCCAGATAAACCGCGTAATCATCATCGCTAAAGAAGCAAACTTGTTTGTTATTTCCACGTTGCACGACATGCTGTGGAGTGCCAGGTAAATTGAGTCGTGGTAGTCTAGCCATCAGTTTTCCATGTCAAAATATTTAAACGAGAATAACATCAATAATATGAAAAACCAATTACTCTGACCCTATTGATTATAATCGTTTTATTGAGCTGATTTTATTGCCACAGAACTGGTGCCATTGTTTTTTACTACATGACCTTATTTCACTAACAATACTTAATATTTGTTAACGCCCAACGCCAATGCTCACCGGGCGAAGCGTTTTTTGCGTAGCTCCAATGTAGCTAATTGTTGAACAAAGCCGCAAAGCGGCAGAAAACCCCACGCAGCTGAACAAGTAT
>CAYQXD010000092.1:0-12955 GCA_964421315.1 uncultured Thiotrichaceae bacterium
CTGTAAACTTATTATTATTTTTTCTTTTTTCGCGTCTTTTGCGTTCTTCGCGGACGAATGCTTTTAATTTTTAATGTCTGCTAATGACCGAATTCAGTCATTCAATCAATGTGTAAATCTGAAAAAGCCGCACCTTATTGTAGTTTAGCAATGCGTGCCACGCCACCATAACTGCCAATCCAGGCACTGCCGTCTTCGGCGGTTGCCATTGAAAAGACTGCATTGGCAAACAGACCGTCTGCCATGTTAAAAATTTGTAAACTACCATCGTTTGCCCGTATCGCCAGACCTTTTTCGGTGCCGATCCAGACGTTCCCGTTATTTTTATATAATGAGAAGATATGGTTGCCAGGCAAACCATCTTTCACCGTATAGTTTGTCCAGGTTTTGCCATCAAAATGAGCCAGACCCGCACCCCAGGTGCCGGCCCATACTCCACCATCATCATCAATGAGCAGGGCAATAATATAATTCGGGTTGTAGGCAATGCTAACATCTTCTATACCCATTTCTTCTTTTTGACGGGCGTGGTGTTTTGAGCTTTCTGACGGGTCGTCATCAAATGCAATCTGGTCTTTTACCAGTTCAAAAGCCGCACCCTGACCGTCCTGGTGGTTCCAGTTATCCCAGTTGTCATCTTTAAAACGCGCTAGTCCGCCTTCAGTCGCCATCCAGATTTCACCATTTTTACCCATAGCAAGCGCGTAGACCCAGTCGTTTGGCAGTCCACCATTGGTGTTTTCTACGGTGAACAAATCCCATTTACTGCTGTCATCCAGATCACCGCCACGAATACGGTTAGCACCAGACCAGGTGGCAATCCAGATATCACCGTTATCGGCTTTGAGTACGTCGTAAACAAAGGCATCGCCCAGTCCTTCAGGGATGTTGTAGGTGCGCCATTTTCCGGTGCTTTCATTAAGAATAGACAAGCCTCCGCCATAGGTGCCTATATAAATTTCATTGTCTACTTTACCGACGTAAAAAATGCCATTTGCCAGCAGACCATTACGAGAATTATACAGTTTGTAATCATCGGTATTAATGTCGTAACGAATGACACCGCCGGAAGTACCAACCCACATAATGTCGCCATCGGCAAGTATGCGTTTAACATTACGTTGACCAACACGGAAATGGGTGAATTTTGCATCAGGGTTAGCATTGCCAGCGATTGTAGCGTCCAGGTTTTGCTGATTGCTGCTGTTGCTCGATAAAGTACCGATAGAATCCGTGTTAATTAACAACGGGTTCGCGGCTCGATGGTTCGCTGGTAATGCTTCGCTGACGGCAGGCTGTATTTCAGTTTGCGCCTCGGGCTGTGTTTGTTTGCTACTGATAAAATAACCCGCGGCCAGTGCGATAACGGCGGCAGCTAAAACCAGAGGAATAAATTTGTTGTTTGTGCTCACTGGAGTCTCCATGAATTTATTACTGAGAAATTATTGCTGAGAGAGTTTTTCACTATTAAGAAAAAAACTGGAGTTGCTGTCATCTCGACCAGAGGGAGAGATCTTGTTTTATTGCGGTATAAGATCCCTGCCACTGGTCGAGATGACATAAATAGAAAAGGTGTTTTGTGCAAAGCTCTCACAGAGAAATTCTTATTGACCAGGGCTACTCACCAAGACGCGTTACACCATGTTTAGTGCCTACCCATATTTCGCCTGAGGGCAGGGCGGCGATGGTGTAAACATTGTTTTCCAGCAGACCGGTAGTCTGATTGTAAGTTATCCATGATTCGCCATCAAAACGGCTAAGCCCTTTATTGGTGCCAAACCACAGTATACCGTGGATATCCTGTGCAATGCTGTAGACAATATTGCCAGCAAGACCCTCAGCAGTGGTGTAGTTTTTCCATTGTTTACCATCGAAACGGCTTACCCCTCCACCCCAGGTGCCTGCCCAGACACTGTCATCACGTTCATCAACCAGCATCGAGAATACATAAGCCGGGTTATAGGTTTCCCCGCCTTGAGCTAAATCCACTACACTAAGATCGTGGCGTGTACGCGTACCCAGTCCGGTATTGGTACTGAAAGGTAAATTTTCTGTATTAGATGCGCCCAGACCATCTTTATGAGACCATTCCGACCATGTTTTTCCGTCATACATGGATACCCCGCCTTCAGTGCCAAACCAGACGCGATCCTGTGAGTCAACATCGAGCCCATAAACCCATTCATTAATAAGCTCTTTAAGGTAGGTTTTAAACTGCATGGTTTCCAGGTCTACCGTGTTAGCGCCAGCCCAGGTACCAATCCACAGTGGACCATTTTTTTGTTCGGTAAAGGAGTAAATCCAGTAATCTGCCAGCCCGTGCATCGGAAAATAAACATCCCAGTTGCCATCTTTATAACGGGAAGCACCACCGGCGTTAGTGCCAAACCAGGTATAACCTTTGCTGTCGACATAGATAGCAAAAACATATTCATTGGCGAGACCGTGTTCACGGGTAAAGGTATTAATCAATTGCTGGTCGGCAAGTGAAATTTCCAGTACACCGGTTGAAGAGCCTACCCACAGGCTGTTATTATTTTCGTTATATGCCAGCGAGCGCACAAAAACTTCTCTGCCGACATTGAAGCTTTCAAGCACTTTAGGCACTTTTACAACAGTGGCAGGTTTTGTCTCTACAGGTTTTGTTTCAAGGGGCTTTATTTCTTCAGCGGATGATTTTGAGGTGGCTTTTTCAGCCGGGTCAGAACATGCCTGAATGGTCAGTACAGTGATAAGAATGATTAGATGTTTGAGCCATTGTTTTGTCATTAGTGAAAACTTCTTATATAGGAAATAACATTGTCGATATCTTCGTTTTTAAGTACGCCACGAAATCCGGGCATGACTTTGCTGCCGTTTAATACCGTTTTAAATAACTGTGCGTCCGGTTTCATCAGTACCTGGCCACGTCTAAAGTTAGGTGTGCCCGCAAGTGTGCCACGACCGTTACTGCCATGACAGGACTGACAGTAGGTAGCATAGACTGTCCTGCCTTTAAAAAAATCGCCAGCATGAGCGCTGTGCATAATCGCAGCACTCAGCAATATCGCAGTTATTAACTGCTTACAGAATTGCATTATTGTTCATTATAGCTTTCCAGAAACTCCAGTTTCTGCTTGTCGTGTTTTTTTAACAGTAAGCGTTTTTGCTCATCCTGTTTTTCCAGCATCGCTCGTTTTTGCTCATCGTGTTTTGTCGATAGTTCTGATTGTGGGTCTTTCTTTTTCTGTTCGAGCTGTTCATTTAACATTGCCAGTGTCTGCTCCTTATGTTTTTTTTCCAGCACCTGTGTTTGCGACCTCTGTTCTTTTAATAGTGCCAGTTGTTGTTCCAGTTGTTCAGCTTTTTTGATGTTTTTACGCAGACCAAGCCCACCTTTGCGATACGCCTTAGCCAGATGGTTAACAGACCAGATATCATGGAGCTGCTGACCACGTTGCAACCAGTGCTGGGCAGATTCATAGTCTATACGAAGATCAAACCCGCCGTTTTCGTAGGCAATGGCGAGTACATGTATTGCCGAAATAAATCCTTGGTTTGCCGACTGGGTGAATAAGTCCAGTGCCTTTTTTTTATCCAGTGCAATGCCTTCGCCGTAAGCTGTCATGCGTGCCAGCTCAAACTGTGCTTCGGCATCGCCAAGTTCCACCGCTTTTTTGAACCATTCGATGGATTTTTCATTGGCTTCGGATTTGTCCAGCAGGTAGGCAAGTCGAACCATCGCTGGCGCATAACCGGCATCGGCAGCTTTGCGATAGTGATTCATGGCACTAATAACATCCGCTTTTTCAAAAGCGTCTCTGGCCATTTTTACATGTTCTTTAGCTGTGGTTTTTGCGGCTTCTGCCTCGGCAAAGGTTTGAGTCGACGATAGCATCGGTAATAGTAGAAAACCACAAAGCAGACAACACCTCAGACTTTTTTCCATGCTTAGTGTTAATACAGCAAGTTTTGCCATTATTCTGCACCTTTGGTTTCAGCTCGAATGAATGTCTGAAAGATATATTCGGTAACGTCGGCAATTTGCTGGTCGTTGAGTACTTTACTCCAGGCAGGCATTTCGCGCCCTAACACGCCTTGTTTAATAGCTTCAAATAAAACCGGACGATTAAATCGCGCTTTACTTGCCGTATGTTGAAAATCACGAGGCCTGGGGTAAATGAAATAGGCGCGCGGGCCATCACCCTTGCCGTCGATGCCATGGCAGGCGGTACAGCTTTGCAGGTAAATCGCCTGACCAGGTTGCACATTGCCAATTAATGTTGCAGAGATGGGTTGATCAAATAGTTGTGCATCGGTTGCCTGCTGCAGGGAGTCGGATTCTTTTGACTGGTTATGCAATACTGCCATGCCCACAGTGGACTCTGCTATTACTTGTTGAGTCTTGTCGCTGCTGGTTGTAGTGCTTGAATCCATCATAAATGTGTTACGAATATAATCAACCACCGCTTCGATTTCCGTTTTATCCAGCTGGCTGGAAAAAGCAGTCATCGCTGTACCCGGACGGCCAAATGTTACCGAGTGGATCATCTGATCTCTGACTAAATCTCCAGCTTTGTCTTTTAAGGCAAAATTAACCGGTGGCGGGTTGAACGAGGTTTTACCCCAGGTTGCGCCAGCACCGTTTTCACCATGACACACTGAGCAGGTCAGTGCGTAGATTTTTTTGCCATCGTCACCCGGATTTTCAAGAATAGACTTGCCTGCCATGTCAGGTTTGTCAGCGGATTCTGCGCTGGCATTGATGCTGCTCGTTATCGTCATAAAACAAATAAACAGGCTAAGATAAAGTTTTGCTGTGTAAATCATAGTTTTTTCAGGGAGGGTGGCTGGTAATCAGCTAGTTAGCAGATTTATATTACGGCAATTTAATGCCATGATATTTAACACCATGTTTTGAGTCGAGTATTGTGACTAAGTTACTGTTTGTGCTGGTTAAATCATGACGCAGGTCAGGTTAGGTAAATAAAACTCAACAGAAGCTGGTAATTAATAGCATGTTTTGGTATTAAGTGTACCTTTAATTAAACAACGGATACAACACGTGATGCGAATATTTTATTTTCCCGCTATTTTAGTTATGGTTTTGCTGCAGTCATGTGCAACAACACAAGATCAGCAGGCAGATTTAGCACCACTATATTTTCCTGCGCCACCCGATGAGCCCCGTTTTGTGTTCGAGCGCATTCTGCAGTCGAGCGCACAAATTGAAGAGAAAGATTCATCGCAAACACTTCGTGAAATACTTACTGGTGTAGCAACCGGTGGTGAGACCTTGTCAAAACCTTTTGATGTTGCCGTCTGTCAGGGTATTATTTTTGTCAGTGATACCGTGCGGCGTGGCGTTTTGGTGTTTGATATACCGGGCAAGCGTTTTTTTAAAATTGGCGAAGATAAACCGGGTAGTTTGCGTAAACCACTGGGGTTGGATACAGATGATGACTGTAATCTGTATGTGGCTGATGCCACCCTGCGTCAAATTATGGTGTTTGATCAGACGGGTCAGTACATCAAGTCATTGGGCGGGCAGAAATGGTTCGATCGCCTGACCCATGTGGCTGTTGATGGCGAAGGTAAACGTATCTATGCGGTGGATACCGGCGGGGTTGGCAGTGAAAATCACCATGTTCGCGTATTTGATGTAGAAACCGGCAAACACCTTAGGGATATTGGCAAACGCGGAGAAAAAGAAGGTGAATTAAACCTGCCGCGTGATATTGCTATCGATGACGCAGGTAAAATTTACGTGATTGATGGTGGTAATTTCAGAGTACAGATATTTAATCGTGATGGTGACTTTGTTCAGCAGATCGGCAAGCTGGGTCGGCAGTACGGTGACTTTGCCAGACCCAAAGGCGTTGCTATCGACCAGCAGGGCAATATTTATGCCAGTGATGCCGCGCACGGCAACTTTCAGATTTTCAACCCTGATGGTGCGCTTTTGCTGTTTGTTGGTAGCCGCTCAGAAAAATTTAATCGTGCAACCTATATGTTGCCAGCGGGAATAGATGTTGATGAAGATGGTCGCGTTTATATGATTGACCAGTATTTTAAAAAGCTGGACATCTATCGACCTGCCAGCCTGAAAGAAAATGAGGGTTTTCTTGGTGCGTGGGCAGTAAAGCCAGCTAAAAAATAGCCAGATGGAGTTCCGTAGTAGATTCATTCTAAGGATGTCTCTATTAATTCATAGGTTAGCCTGATTAGCTATGAGACCCAGTCTCCTTCTGCTTAATATGGCATTATTTATAAAAAATACAATGAGTTAGATTAAATGCCATGAATAACTTTTTATTAAGTATGGCTGGTAATTGTGGCTAATCAGGTAGGTTAATAGAGGTGTCCCTAAATCCGACTATCTCCCAGGGTTAACTTAATAAAGAATGCCGATTATCAGCCGATAGATATTTTGGTCTTGTAGGTTCGTGCCTCGCTCCAGCCTACGAGCTCAGAAACGAGCTGTAACCGTATTGACAAAATCAACCCTGGATACACAGAAAAAAGACAATGAATATCGTAAGTACCATCAATATAATTATTAAAAAGTTTATCAAACGTGTGGGTCCCTACGACCTGTTTTCATCACGTAACCACTCCCACGACTTTAATGCCACGCGTTCAGAATATATTGCGTTACGTGTCCGCCTGGTCGCTTTTATGTTCGTCCTGTTATCGCTAGTCTGGATCCCCATTGATTACTGGTCGCTGAGCAGTGAACATTTTAATGAGATGGTGGTGATGCGCCTTGGTTTTGCCGCCGCATTCATGGCTATGGGAATCTGGGGAGTGCTTTGCAACCGTCTTTTCGCCACCCGCATCAAGTTGTTGTTGCTTAGCCTGATCCCGGGTTTTTTCTATTTTGGCTCACAGCTGGTGTTAAAAAGTTCCAGTGAAACAACGCTGATAACCGAGAGCTACTCCTTTTTTCCCTATCTGATGGTGTCGTTACTGGCGATAGCGCCTTTAACACTATTAGAAGGCTTGATTTATGCAGGCATAGTTATCGGCTTTTATCTTTTTACCGAAGCGCAACTTGGTCAAATGTTCACTGTTGAGACCCTGACTCATCTCTGGCTAATGCTGTTATTGGCAGGATTGGCAATCTGGGTACAACTCTCTCAATTACACATGTTGTTAATGCTCTACCGGGAGGCAACCCGTGATTTTCTTACCGGACTGGTTAACCGGCGAATGCTGTTGCGCTGGCTAAACAGGGAGATTGAGCGAGCACAAAAGCAGCAGCGACCTCTGTCATTGATGTTGTTTGATCTTGACCTGTTTAAACAGGTGAACGACACTTATGGACATCTCACTGGTGACGAGGTGCTGAAACAATTTTCATTGTTGCTTGAGAGCCAGCTTGGTGAGTCGGGACTGGTGGGTCGCTATGGTGGTGAGGAGTTTCTTGCCATCATGCCTGATACCAGCAGTGAGCAAGTCAAACAAAAAGCCGAGGCCGTTCGTGTTGCCTGTGAAATCATTAATGTTGTTCCGCTATCGGATGCTGAACTGTTCCACTTTACCACCAGTATCGGTATTGGTACGTATCGTAGCGGTGAAGCTGCTGATAGCTTTGTCTCACGCGTTGATGTTGCGCTCTACGCTGCTAAACGCTCAGGGCGAAATTTAGTGGCGGTGGCGGAATAATAGCTTGAATTTGGTTGCCGGTTTAATAACTGTCCAATCCTGAAATAAAGCGGCTTGATCAACACTTGCCTTGTACTCCAGATAAAACATAAAACAAACCCTGTCTGTTATCCATAAATTTTTTCTTAAAGAGGAGAATGCGTCTCAGTAATGAACATTTTTATTACAACCAGCAACTTGATAAAGAAACCAGCCATCGCTGCTGCTTTATTGATGCTGATGCCTCTACCTTGCACAGGCAGCGATACCCTGGTGCTGACCACGATTCAAGGATCACCTTCCAGTTCATCCGATGGCAAGGGTTATCTCGATATTACCACGACAAAAATATTTAACACTTTAGGTTATGACCTCAGTATTCAACGATTACCTGCAGCACGCGCCCTGATTGATGTTGATACCGGCATTGCAGATGCAACAGCGGTACGGATTGAGGGTATGGAAGCAAGGTACAGACATCTGCTCCGAGTACCAGAAAGTCTGTCGCAGAGACAATTTGTTGCGGTTGTTGCTGCTGACAACTACAGTGATATCAGCGCCAAAAATATAGATCAGCTCAATGTCGCTTTTATTAGCGGTCGCATGATGGCCGCGCACCTGTCAGTCCATGCCAGATCGGTCACCAGGGTGGACAATATTAAACAGCTCTACAAACTGTTGCTGAGCAAAAAAGTTGATATGATCATTACTACCAGAACCAGAGTGCTGCGTCATATCGAAACACAGGGTTTGCAGCAACAGGTTAGAATTGTTAAACCTGCACTGGCAGTTAAACCAATGTACATGTATGTAAACGAAAAACATGCACCGCTGATAGCGCAATTAGTGGAAATTATTCGAGACATGAAACGCCATGGCGATATTCCCGTACCCTTTGATGTTGCAACCCAATAATGCAGGGTAACGCAACCGCTATTGTTGGCAAAAACAGGCTGGCCGGAAAGCTGACACTTATCATTATGAGTCTCAGTCTTTTCCTGATTGTTATTATTAGCTCTGTTGAGTTGTATTTTGTACATAAACATGAGCTGAATGAAATTAAACAAGTCATGGCTTATATCCATGGCTCTCACCTTGCAGGTATTATCGAAGAAGTCTGGATTGCCGATGATGAAAAAGTAAAAAGTTATCTCGGGCGGTTTTTAAACCTGGGCGCTATTGAATATCTTGAGATCAGGCGCAATGGACATGCACTGTGGTCGGTAGGAATCCTGCCGGGCGATATCCTGATTGAGCGAAGTTATCCGCTAATAAAATGGTATAACGACAAGCCATTAAATCTGGGGCAATTGCATATCATCGCTGGCAGTAGCAAGCTGAACAAAACAATGCTGGAAAAATTTGCCGTTGTCGTCATGGTTAACTCAATGATGATCATTATTGTTGCGCTGATATTACTGTGGTTAATTCGAACCCTGATCACTCGCCATCTGTTTACCATGGCTAATTATGCAAGGAGCCTGGACATTGATGCCGGGGAAATATCAACGCTATCATTGCTGCGTAAGGCGGCACATGAAGATGAACTGGACGATGTGGTAAAGGCTGTCAACCAGTTAGTCACCCGCCTTGGTTTATCGTTGTTAACGGCCAGAAAAAGCGAGCAGCGTACCCGACTTATCCTGAATGCCACATCCGATGGTATCTATGGCCTGGATGCTCAGGGTTGCGCAACATTTATTAACCATGCTGCCCTTAACATGCTTGGCTATGCAAAGGGTGAGTTGTTGCATGTAAATAATCACAAATTAATACATCACCAGAAGGCCAATGGGGAGCCATATCCAGAAGCAGAATGCAAAATGCTCACGCCGTTTAAAACGGGTCAGGCAATAACGGTAACCGATGAGCTTTTATGGCGAAAAAATGGCGAATCATTTGAAGTGGAATACACCAGTGTGCCAATAAAGCACAAAAATATCGTTAATGAAGTTATCGTTACCTTTACTGATGATAGCGAACAACGCAGGCTGGATAAATTGCTCTACACCATATCCAAAGGTGTCTCTGGCGACTTTGGCAGCCAGTTTCTTACTTCACTGGTTAAAAATCTGTCGGTATCCTTAAACTGTGATTTTGCATTTATCGGTATCCATGACCCGGTAGAAAATAAAATTGATACAGTGGTTCATTTTTCTCATGGAACCATCCGGCAGAACTTTAGTTATTCACTTGCGGGAACTCCCTGCAGTGATGTGATGAGCCAGGGTCTCTGTCTGCACAGCGAAAAAGTCGCGCAGAAGTATCCCGATGATCTTCTGTTATCAGAGTTGGGTATTGAAAGTTATGCGGCTGTGCCATTAAAGAATGCGAAAGGGCAGGCATTAGGTCTGTTGGTGATTTTACATAAACAGCCACTTGAAAATCCACAACAGGTGCTGCATCTGCTGGAAATTTTTGGTTCCAGAGCCGCTGCCGAATTGCAACGACTAAACGATGAAGAAAGTCTGAATCTTGCCGCTATAGCTTTTGAAACGCATGAAGCCATTGCCATTACCGACGCAAATGGCGTGGTGTTACAGGTTAATATCTCGTTCACAGAAACCACCGGTTATGACAGCGAAAACATCATTGGTAAACCCATGAAAACGCTTAAATCCGGTCGCCATGATAAGTTGTTTTATGAACAAATGTGGGACTCGATTCACCGCGACGGTTATTGGGAAGGTGAAATCTGGAACAGGCGCAAGGATGGGGGTATTTACCCTGTCTGGCAAACCATAACTGCGGTTAAAGACAGTAATGGCTCAACCAAAAATTATGTTTCCGCTTTTCATGATATCGGCGAACAAAAACGTGCACAAAAACAGATTTATCAGTTAGAAAACTATGACCGGCTGACAAACCTGCCTAACCGTAATCATATGATGAATCTCATCGAGCAGGCCATTAGTACTGCCAGAGCAGATAAGCATTACGGTGGCATTATTATTTTTGACATCAATGACCTTAGAGCCATCAATGACTCACTGGGGCATCATCTTGGTGATGAAGTTTTAAAAATAATCGCAGCAAAATTACGTGCCGCTGTGGACAAAACCTGCAACACGGGTCGCCTGGGCGGTGATGAATTCATCATCTTGTTACCTGTACTTGATAAAGACATGAGCAAAGCCAGGCAGCAGTCGCTGAATATTGTATCGGCAGCAATGCACTCTCTGGATAACTCAATCCATGTGGGTAAACACTCGTTGGCGATAACTGCATGCCTGGGTTATTCCCTGTTCCCATTTGCGCAGCAGACAGCGGACACCCTTTTAATGCAGGCTGACACGGCTCTGCATAAAGCCAAGGAGAACGGGCCGAACTGCGTGCAGATTTTCAAACCCGAAATGCATAAAATCGTCGAACGAAGACTGCAAATCAAAAATGATATGCGCCACGCACTGGGTAATAAGGAGTTTTCCATCTATCTGCAACCACAGTTTGACAACAATAAAAACTTGATTGGCGCTGAGGCATTAATCCGGTGGATACACCCGCAGCAGGGAATTATCTCACCGCTGGACTTTATTCCACTGGCAGAAGAGACCGGACAAATCATCGATATTGGCAACTGGGTTTTGCAGCAAAGTTGCGCTATCCTGCAGCAAAAAGACTGTAATCTGAAAGTGCTGGCGGTCAATGTCAGCCCTGTCCAGTTTCATCAACCGGAGTTTGTTGATAATGTTAAACGCATTATTAAAGAAAGCGGTGTCGATCCTTCGCGTCTTGAGCTAGAGATCACCGAAAGTGTGGTGATCAGCAATCTTGCCGATATCCGTGACAAGATGTTAGCGCTGAGAAAAATCGGCATCAAATTTGCCATTGATGATTTTGGTACCGGCTATTCTTCACTGGCATATCTTAGCAAGTTACCCATTAGCAAAATCAAAATTGATCAGTCATTTGTGATGGATCTGGACAAAACAGGCAATAACACCGCGATCATAGAAAGCATCCTTTCTATCGCCAGTAATATGAATTTTAGTGTTATTGCAGAAGGGGTAGAAACCGAAGCCGCTTTCAATCTTCTGCGAGAGAAGGGTTGTGATTATTATCAGGGGTATTTATTTAGTAAGCCCTTAAATTTAGAGCAGTTCCGCAAAGTTTTTTATCAAAAAGATTGTTAAATATGCCCTGCTATTAATCATTGCATAAGTCTGACTGGTAGGTCGGGGTGAGGCACGAACCCCAACAGTAGTGGCATATGGACGCGCCGTTTACGAATCAAAGGATGGAATTGGCAATGGTCGTGATTTGTTGGGGTTCATGAAAAACATTCATCCCAGCCTACGATCTGTCGAAAATAAAAATGTGTCGCGTACCGGTCAGTAAAGATTTTTGGTTGGTAGCCGATAAAAAGGTGTATTGATGGGAATGTGTCAGCCTGATAAGTAAGTATAGATTCCAGAGGCTTTCATGTGATATGATAAATGTATATGACATTTTGTCAGCTTTCAAGCGTATATAAACTATCTTTTAAATATTTGGTGAGTATAAACATAATGAACGAAGAGGCACTCAGTATTAACGAGCCATTGCCCGAGTGGATCGACTATTTTCCTGCCCTTAAGGGTGTCGATGATGATGCCTGGCAGCAGGTGGCCTGCCTTGCAAAAGAAGTTATATTGCCTGCAGGAACCGCAGTGTTTAATGACGGCGATGACTGTGAAAACTACATTATGATACTTGAAGGCATAACACGGGTTTTCAAAACCTTCGAAAATGGACGTGAAATGTTGCTGTACCGGGTGAGTGCGGGTGAAACCTGCAGCCTGACTACCTCCATCTTGCTGGCGGGGGGTAAATACACTGCAAGTGCGACAACGGAAACCGAATGTCGCGCTATGATTATACCAGTGGCACGTTTTCATCAGGCTTTTGATAACTCCAAGGGATTTCGTGATTTTGTCTGTGCCGCCTTTGGCGGGCGTATCCGTGATTTTATTATGTTGCTTGAATCCATAGCTACACGTAATGTGGATGTCCGCATGGCACGCTGGATGATGGAGAATAAATCAGAAGATAACCATGTTGAGGTTTCGCATAAGGCACTGGCGTTCGAGCTAGGCACAGCGCGAGAAGTGGTTAGTCGCCATTTGAAAGAGTTTGAGGATAATGGCTGGCTAAAACTGTCGCGGGCAAACATCGAGCTGATAGATCTGGATGCTATGCACCAGCTTGTAGAAGGCTTGCGTACTTAGTTCCCAGGTTGGCAATATCAAAACCTGAGAGTCAGTTAACGACACATAGCTGACGCTGGAAAAGCTGAAAACATTAGTCCGCGAAGGTCGCTCCTGCGCTCCATGCGCCCGCGACATTAATG
>CAYQXD010000093.1:0-12789 GCA_964421315.1 uncultured Thiotrichaceae bacterium
GCTTTCCTCGCCTGCTTACAGGCAGCCACACAACGTGTAACAAAACGAATATAATCTTCATGGATGGTTTCAGGCAATATCATGTGACGACCGACAATGGTACCGGCGATATCTTTGGCTTTATTGGCGATACTGTCCTGCATCAGCAGCACTTCCAGTAAATCCTGCCGTGACACTGGCATAAACAAACCTTTTGGCAAATTCAGCCGAAGTGCTTTTTTCAGCACATCCGCTTCCTGTTCCAGATTGGCAATCAGTTGCTGACGTTTAGCCACCTCATCCCAGTCTTCGTTAATAACAGCATTAAACAGGGGAATTAACTCGACTGCACAGGCATAAACTTTTGCCATGTGTTTCTGTAAGGGACTGACTGGCGAACTGCCAAAAATCCCACTCATATAACCACCTGTGGCCATCTTATTTTCTCCCCCGGCACTATTGCACGGAACATCTACCTGATCTTAAATTTTGCGCATTGTAATCATTTCGTAACAAAACTGAAACATATTTTTGCTTTATTTTTAAAATAGTTTTAACGTCTTGATATGTCAAATAATAAACACGTAAAACTACCCGAGTTAAAGTCACTGATAAAACAGCTTTTAAGCCTACCTTCAATCAGCTGCACCTCTGCCGATATTGATCAGGGCAACCTTGATGTTATTCATTTATTAGCCAACTGGTTTGAAAGCCTGGGTTTTCACTGTGAAATTCAGCACCTGGATAAAGATAGTGATGCGGATAAAAACAAAGCCAACCTAATCGCCACCCTGGGCAAAGGTGACAATGGACTGGTTCTGGCAGGGCACACCGATACCGTACCCTTTGATGAAAATCTCTGGCAGGTCGATGCCTTTGACCTCACCGAAAAAGATAATCGCTTTTATGGCCTCGGTAGCTGTGACATGAAATCTTTTTTTGCGGTCATTGTTGAAGCCCTGAAAGCCGTTGATTTAACACAAATCAAACAGCCACTCATCATCCTCGCTACCGCTGATGAAGAAACCAGCATGTCTGGTGCAAAGGCCATCGCCAATCATGCACACAAGCTGGGCCTTAACAACGCACGTTATGCCATTATTGGCGAACCCACCGATATGCAACCGGTACGCATGCATAAAGGCATGATGATGGAATCCATCCAGCTCACCGGGCAGGCAGGTCATTCCAGTGACCCGGCACTGGGCAATAATGCACTGGAAGCCATGTTTAAAGTCATGGCCGAGCTATTAAGCTGGCGTACCGAATTACAAAACAAATATAAAAACCCTTTATTTGAAGTGCCCGTACCCACGATGAATTTTGGTCATATTCATGGCGGTGATAATCCCAACCGTATTTGCGGAAGCTGCGAATTACAGATAGATATTCGCCCCTTGCCGGGCATGAAAATCAACAATCTTCGTGCCGAGATGCAGCAACGGCTAAATCAGGTATTACATGGTAGCGGCATACAATTAAAAACCATTGCCCTGACTGATGGTTTTGATGCCATGGAAACCGATAAAAATTCTGACCTGGTTAAACTCGCTGAAAAAATGACGCATTCGGAATCAAAAATTGTCGCCTTTGGCACCGAAGCGCCTTATTACAATGATATAGGACTGGAAACCATTGTTATGGGACCGGGCAGCATCCGGCAGGCACATCAGCCAGATGAATATATTGAAATGAAATCACTCAATCCGGCAGTGGATATCATTCGACAGCTGGTTGTGCATTATTGTTGCTAGCGCTGTCATTTCGAATGAACGTTTTTTGTGAGGAGAAATCTTAAGATCTCTCAGATAATGCTTTCGAGATGACAGATAACGTCACTTAATAATCTTGTAACATGGAACATACTCCGTTTCCGGCAACTTCATCCGATGCTGCTCCACAAAAGCCGATAACAACGCATCCATCGGTTCCATAATTTCTTTATCACCATTCAACTCAAAATGCCCATGTTTTTCTATGGCGGCTATGCCCTCTTCTTTTACATTACCGGATACCACACCAGAAAATGCACGACGTAAATTTGCCGCCAATAAATGTACCGGCTGGTCTTTGCGTAACTCCAGTTTTCGCATATTTTCATGTGTGGGGTGAAAAGGTTGTTGAAACTGCTCGTCAATAGTCAACGACCAATTAAAATAAAACGCATCATCTAACTGCTCTCTGTATTCCCGCACCTGTTTCATGCCCTGTTTCATTTCTCTTGCCACCTGCGCCGGGTCATCAATAATAATTTTATAACGCTGCTGCGCATCAAAACCAAGTGTATCCAGAAGGAATTGATTGATCTGTTTGAAATAATTTATTGCACATTTTGGGCCGGTAAAAATTAACGGGAAGGGCACTAAAGCATTATCAGGATGTAATAAAATGCCCAGGATATAGAGTATTTCTTCCGCCGTGCCTACACCACCGGGGAACACCACAATACCATGACCGGTGCGTACAAAGGCTTCCAGGCGCTTTTCAATGTCCGGCATGATAACCAGTTCATTAACGATGGGATTGGGCGATTCGGCTGCGATAATACCCGGTTCGGTCACGCCTATATATCGGCCCATATAACGCCCCATCATACGAACGCTGCCGCTACGCTGTTTAGCATGACCAATAGTTGCTCCTTTCATCGGTCCTTTCATTGCACCCGGCCCGCAGCCGGTGCAAATATCCAGGTCACGCAATCCCATTTCATAACCGACTTCCTTGGTATAGTCATATTCTTCAAGACCAATAGAATGGCCACCCCAGCAAACCACCAGATTCGGCTCCAGCCCGGGTATCAAAATATGTGCATTACGTAAAATATGAAAAACCGCATTGGTGACATCAACCGACTCACCGAGATTAAATCGCGGTGAATTCACCACTTTGTTATGCACGTAAATAACATCACGCAATACGGCGAAAAGATGCTCGTTAATACCGGTAATCAAATCACCATCAACAAAAGCGATGGCCGGCGCGTGTTTTAGCGACAGTAAAATCCCGCGCTGACGTTGTATCACTTCTATTTCAAAATCAGGGTATCGTTCATACAACTCTTTGCCATCATCAAGCGGGCTACCGCAATTCAAAACCGCCAGCGAACAATTACGAAAAACCTGTGCCAGTTCGCCTTTGCTGGTCCTTAAAATTCGCACCACCTCAAACTGAGATAGCGTTTCAAGCCGCCCTTTGGGGGAAATAATTGCATCAATTACATCATATTTCATTATTTTTTTATTTTTTCTCATTTTTAGTAGAAGCGAAATTAAAAGTGAAATAACCACCCAAAGCCTGTTCCATTTCAGAAACAGTGAAGTTTCTATCAATCTGACCGCCATATTGCTGACACTCAAGCTTGATTACGTCAGTATCTTTATCGGATTGCAGATACACTTCGGTATAAAAACGCAGGATAGAAGGTTGCGAGACCCAGTTTGTTCCATCTTCAGTGCGACTAATCCTGTAGGTTTCTGGTTTGACGGTGCGTGGACCAAACTCTTTCATATCAAGCCGGCAGTTGATTTCATAGTCGTTTCTAATCTGCTCTTTTATTGGCTCACCGGCCTGGATTAATGCGTGCGTATCGCTCTTTGAAATGGCTAAGGCTTTATTCAATGTTAATGTCGAGCCGTCCGGAATAGTAAAAAAAAGCGATGAAGGGTCAGTAGAATGCATCGTTTGGCAGGCGCTGAGAATGAAAGCAGTAAGGAATAATGCTATTAATTTCATGTTTTTTAGACCTCAAAAATTATTGTAACTACTCAGCGTATTAGGTAAATAGTCTGTAGCTGTTTAGGGGTACAAGTGAAGAGAGCGTAGCTATTTAAACATTTAGCTAAACAAATAAAGTTGGAGCATCCCCTAACAGACTAAACCCCTATAAAAATCAATAACCTGCATACTTTTCCTAAATTACGCTGAGTAGTTACAAATTATTTTAAAAAAAATACTGACTCAACGATTTTGCCCTTTTTTTTATGATACCGGGTTTTATATCATCAGCTGAAAATAAACAGCTGATAACCGCCGTCATGTCAGCACCATATTGTATAACCTGCTGTATATTATCGCTGGTAATACCGCCGATAGTACATATCGGGATGGAAAGCTGATGCCGGGCGGTTGAGATTATATCCAGCCCGGCGACAATGGCATCAGGTTTTGTCGGTGATGAAAAAATTGCGCCAAACGCCACATAGTCAGCGGTTTGTTTTTCAGCGATGATGGCGCGGTTTAAATCGTTATAGCAGGACACCCCGATGATGGCGTTTTCACCAAGTTGCTGGCGAGCTCGGCTTATGGTTACATCGTTTTTACCTAAATGTACACCATGCGCATTCACAGCTTTGGCAAGTTCGACATCGTCATTAATCAGGCAAATAGCCTGATATTGCTCACAAAGCGAACGCAACACACCTGCTTGCTGCAATCTTTTTTGTGTTTTGTCTGATTTGTCGCGGTACTGGATGATGAGCACTCCTCCCTGTAATACTAATTCCACGGTATGGCTGAAATCATCTTCCGTTATAAGTTGTTGGTCGGTAATTGCATAAACACCCTTAAGTCTCTGCGTATGCATTGACCTCACTTTTTATCCCAGAAAAAACGGTTGGGGTGATACTGCCCCATGCCAATTCGGTTGGCATTAACCAGTGTTTTATAGGTGTACTCCAGTCCTTTTCTAACCGCACCAAGCACATCCTGCCCGAGTGCTATTTGTGCCGCAATGCTGGAGGCAAGGGTGCAACCTGAACCATGATATTTATGTGGCAGACGCTTGTTATGAAACGTTTCCAGCTCACGGTTATTGCTGAACAGGGTGTGTACCACATCTGTGGTTTTTCCGTGGGTGCCGGTTAATAATATATATTCAACTTCTGATTCTAATAAGCCCATTGCGGCTGCAGCAGGCGTGTCAGAACCGGGAGCCAGGGCATGCACTTCATGGATATTGGGGGTAAGCACTCTGGTGATGGGTAATAGCAGGGCGCGCACCGTGTCTACCAGGTCTTCTGTGCTTAACACACCGTCTGTTTCGGTACTGAATACTGGATCATAAATTACTGGAATGTTGGGATAATCGACAATAATCGAATGAATTGCCATGGCAATCTCGGCGCTGCCAACCATACCAATTTTTATTGCCGCAATAGGCATATCTTCCAGTACAGCACGCGCCTGTTCAATAATTAAATCCGCAGGCATGGGTGCAAAGGAGATGACATCAACTGTATCCTGCACAGTGGCAGCGGTAATAATAGAGGCGGCAACACAGCCGTGGCTGCTCAGGGTTTCAATATCAGCCTGTATGCCTGCGCCACCAGTGGGGTCGACACCGGAAAAACATAATACGACGGGTGGGTTAACAGCAGGGGGTTTATTTATAGTCATAGAACTTATCACCGAGCGGATATAACACAATAGAATCTAGCCATTTCGTAATTTCTCCATCCTTTGGTTCGTAAACATCACAGCCGTGTGGCACTGCTCCATCCTTTGGTTCGTAAACGCCATATCCGTATGGCACTACTCAATAAATCCATTTTAACGTAATATAGTATGTAGAATACTCTCATTATTGTTTTGGAGGCAAATATGTCATATAAAGTTTTAACCTGCATCGTCTGTGGTTATGTTTACAACGAAGAATTAGGTGATGCAGCGCACGGTCTAGCACCGGGCACACGCTGGGATGATGTGCCGGATGACTGGGAATGCCCGGATTGCGGTGCCGGCAAGTCTGATTTTGAAATGGAAGAGCTTTAGGCAGCACCTATTAATCAGCGTTGCCCTAAACAGACAAGCTGCCGTTTTCTGTTATTGATTTTATACAAACTTATTCACCCATAATAGTAATAGCAATATTACGTTTATGTGAACTGGTGCGGTGCTCCCACAGATATATGCCCTGCCATAAGCCTAAGTCACATTTGCCTTTTTGAACCGGGATGGAGAGCGAACTTTGTGTCAGGATGGTTCGAATGTGTGCCGCCATATCATCAGGGCCTTCAATTTTATGCTGGTAGCGGCTGTCACCATCTTTAACCAGTTTTGCCATATAGGTTTCTAAATCATCACGCACGAATTTGTCTGCATTTTCACAGAGGATTAATGAAGCACTGGTATGCTGAATAAAGATATGGCAAATGCCAAACTTAATGCCTGACTGTTTAATAACATCGCTTATTTGTTGGCTAATGTTGTAGGTGCCGCGCCCTGTGGTTGAAAAGCGTAATTTTTTTTGATGAAGCATGTGTTTGTTATGCCTTTATTACTCAATATAGTTTTCAATTTTTAATGCACCATGGAAGACACCAAGTATTTCAACAACACTGCCTTTGATTATGTAGGCGATTCTGTAATGCCCATAAAGAAGTATTCTTATTTCTCCATCTTGTTCATCCTGGTATTTGTAACCAATTTTAGGAAACCTTTTTAGAATTTGCGCTTTTTCAACTATTCCATCCACAACATTTTGAGCAACTCGAGGGTTATCACGTGATATATAATCATAAATATCCTGAAGCCATCTGACTGCCTCTTCTGTCCATCTTATTTCTGCCATATGTTTAGTCTGCGCTTCATTTCTTCATTCGAAACGACTTTCCCTTCTCTTGAGTCCTTGAGTCCACGCGCAATCATTTGTTCAAAAGCCAGCTCTCTAAGCACCTCTTCATATGTTGCGTCTTCAGGCTGGCTCTGGATCACTTCAGTCATTTTTTGTTTAACGATGGACATATCACACCTCTTTCCTGTTCAATCATTGTAACTGCTCAGCGAATAAAAAAACAGACTGTAGTTAAACCCTGATCCCTAAATAGCTATCAATTATTTTTAACAGGATTATCCAGCATCTGCCGCAACCGTTGCGCCAAATCACCCTGGTTATATGGTTTGGACAGCACATTATCAACAAATCTTGACTGGACATTATCTGCAATGGCTTTTTCTGTATAACCTGAAGTCAGTAATATTTTAAGCTCCGGATATTGCTTGTGCGCCAGTTCTGCAAGTTCGAAACCATTGATACCGGGCATAACAACATCACTAAACAATAAATCCACCCCTTGTTTATCAGTAGTCGGTTTGTCAGAAACTGATTGATCAGCAGCGTGTTCATCGCTAAGTATTTGCAGCGCCTGTTTGCTATCAACCGCTGTCAACACCCGATAGCCCAATGACTGTAACGACTCCTGCACCAGCTCTAATAGCGCCTCTTCATCATCAACCACCAGTATAGTCTCATTGCCATGCAGCATCTGTTGATTTTTTTGCTCAATATTTTCCGCAGCTAATGATTCCTGTTTTCCAGATTGCGCCAGGTGACGCGGCAGATAAATCCGAAAGGTGGTGCCAATACCAGGCTCTGAATAGACTTTTATACCACCACTGGAGCGTTTGATAAAACCAAACACCATTGCCAGACCAAGCCCGGTACCCTTGCCCTGTTTTTTAGTGGTGTAGAAAGGTTCAAAAATATGCTCCTGCTGCTCAAATGACATACCTTCACCGCTATCGCTCACTGCCAGTTCAACATAATCGCCGATGTATAACTCAATGCTATTTTCACAAAATACCCTGTCAAGCGTCAGGTTTCTACTCTCAATGATTATCTTACCGCTGCCCGACATCGCATCCCTGGCATTTAACAGTAAGTTGAGCAAGGCATCCTCAAAATCACCTGGATCTATTTTAGTAACCCACAAATCTTCTGTTAGCTTGTGCTCTACCTCTATCTGCGGTGTCAGAGAATGCTTAACTAAATCTTGCATACTGGTTATCAACTGATTGATATCTACCGTTTTTACACTATCAGCCTCCTTGCGTGAAAAATTGAGTAACTGCCGGGTTAGATCAATGGCGCGTTGCGTAGAATGTTTAATGGTATCAATACGTTTTTGTGATTTTTCATCCATCTCCTGCTGTTCAGCCTGCTGTTGACCATGCCACTGTCGCTCCAGCAGCGTTATATTGCCGGAAATAATACCAAGAATATTATTGAAGTCATGGGCAATACCGCCGGTTAGCTGGCCAACCGCATCCATTTTTTGTGCGCGCCTAAGCTGTTTTTCTGCATTGATTCGCTCACTGACATCCTGCACGATTAAATACAGGTAGGCTTTTTTGCCAATTTTTACCGTACCGGGATAGACCTCTACATCACGAACCTCGCCTGAAGCTAGTTGGTGTCGGCAATCTAAACGCGACCCCTTTTTAGCTTTGCTGACATCTCTTTTTTGTTTGACTTCCTTTTTGGACAGTACATTAATATCATTAATAGACATCGAGGTTAAGGTCGCAATATCGTAACCATAAAACTTCACTGCGGCTTTATTTGCCTCAATAATACCGCTGTCTTTTTCATCCACAATTAACGTGACCGCCTGGCTACTTTCAAATATCTGGCGATAGCGTTTCTCCGATTTAATCAGTTTGGCTTCGATGTGTTTGGTTTTGTTGATGTCAGAATGAGTGCTAATAAAACGCAATGGTTTGCCATTATCGTCACGTTTTACAATTTTTCCCCGACCTCTGATCCACATATAGTGACCATTTTCTTTTTTAAACTTGAATTCGATATCAAATGTATCGGATTCACCTGCCAGATATAACTCCACCGCCGCCAGCACCTGTTTTATGTGGTCGGGGTGTACCCGTTGTTGAAATTGTTCAAATTCAGCGGCAAAGGCAAACGGTTGATAACCCGCCATGGTGTAATAACGGGCATCAAAATAAACACTGTTATCATCCAGATGCCAGTCCCATATACCGTCATTGGCTACCGACATTGCCATGTCCAAACGTTCCTCACTAATTCGCAAGGCTTTTTCCAGCGCTTTTTGCCGGGTGATATTGGTGCGTATGGCGATAAACTGTTCTGCTTTACCGTGCTCACCCATAAACGGCACGATGGTGGTATTGGCCCAATAGAAGTGACCGTCTTTAGCCCGGCTACAAATCTCACCCTGCCACACCTGCCCTGCTGTTATAGTCTGGTATATTTTCTGAAAAAATTCGCTATCATGAACACCGGAATTGACAATTCGATGATTTTTCCCCAGTAGCTCACTTTGACTGTAACCACTAATATCAACAAACTTTTGATTGGCGTAGGTAATGTTTGCCCGGGCATCGGTGACGGTAACCAGGTTATGCTCATCCAGCGCGTGTTTCTGGTCTAACAGATTTTTATTTGCCTGTTTTATTTGTTTCTGCATACGGTTAAAACCGGCAAATAACTGGCCGACTTCGTCATTACGCCTAACCGGTAACTGTGTAGTGAAATCCTGACTTTCACCGGCATGCTTTAGCACGGCAGCGAGTTGTTCAACAGGTCGTAAAAAATAGCGCCCTATCTGTCGGAACAATAAAATCAATGCCAGCAGAAATGCAAAGGCAAAAACGATGCCTCGCATGAGGTAATTGTTACGTAATGTCTGCATTTTTTGCGTTGAAATTTGTACCAGGCTTTCACCATAAAGCGATCCCTGATAAATCACGCGTTCCCGCATGGTCAACAATCCGTCAGAAAATACGTGATCTTGCACGTTACTGTCAGGCATGCTAAGGTTTTTTTCGCTGCCATTTTTGTGGTAACTAAACACAGGATTACGCTGTATATCATAAAGCAAAATACTTTCTATCAATGCGTAATTACGCAATCTGGCGGTTAGTTCAGTGGCTAAATCATTATTACCAGCAACGATCAGTTTGAAAAAATCATCTCTCAAAAAATCGACGCGTGCATGACCTTCTTCGATTAACTCATTTTGCAGGCGGCTTAAATCAAGGTTCATTATCACCTGAAAACCAGCAGCGGCGATAACCATCGCTGGCAAAATGATTAATAACATTAGTTTTTTCTGAATGGGGACAAACTTGTGGCGAATTTTCATAGACTAGTTCGTTTGGTTGTTATGTCTACAGCTTTTTCGAGTACGATTGTGGTTCTAATTGCCCTGTACCCTTTTAGCCTGGCAGGGTGGTTATACGTCTAACCATAGTGCTACAGGGCGGAGCATCCAGCTCACGTACTATATCGACCATCCGTGTACTGTAATATATAACCTTTGTGATAAATAATTGCAATATAATTGATTTATGTCAAGAGTATGGCGATTTTGTGAAACAGCTGGCTCTCAATGAGATAAACAAGAACTAAACCCCAGCGCGAGCTGCTCCATTAATTCAAACCAGGCATTTTTATCATCACTAACATTCATACCTAACGGGCCTAATTCGACGGCTTTGACACCACTTTGTGTAATTAAGGCATCAATAATGGCTGCTCTGGGAGCCTGGTAGACCAGACACTGGATATTGTATTGATCAATCTGCCTGCTGATTTTGCGCAACTTCTTCAAACTGACACCGGTATCCTCATTAAAGTTAATAGTATCAATATAATTAAGTGCATGTTCAAACTCGAAATACTGGAAGGCATCGTGATAGACAATAAACGGTGTCGCCTTCGCGGTTAAATTTGATGCAATAAAGTCTTTTGTCTGCTCGATTTTGTCCAGCAGGGTTTCAAGATTTTTATGGTACTGTTCGGTATTTTCAGGGTTATAGCGGATTAATGATGCAGTAATATGTTTGCTGATGGCTGCCGCATTATGTGTAGACAGCCAGATATGCGGGTCAATCATGTTTTGTTTTTCACTGTTCGCTGTCGGTCTGTGATCATGGTCGTGGTTATGTGAATGCAGGTTTCTTTTATTGAGTAATTTAAGATCTTTCGCCTGCATAGCAGAAACAACAGCGGTATCGTTAGCCTGTTGTTTTATAATTTTATTTAACCAGAACTCCATTTGCGGCCCTGTCCATATAATCATACTGGCGTTGGCAAGCAAGCGCCGTTCAGAAGGGCGCATATTGTAATGATGCGCAGACTGTTTTTGTTTCATCAATAAAACAGGCTGGCTTATACCCTCTGTTAAGTGTGCCACTAGCGAATACAGTGGTTTTATGCTGACCACGATAGTTCCAGGCATGTTTGTTTGTGTGCCTCTCACGAAAGCATAAGCCTGCATAGACGGCTGCGTGAACAGAGTGAGAAAAAGTGTGCCTGCTGTTATGCAGGTCATTATTAAGGGTTTCATGATTAAATCAGGTTAAAATAGCTATATTACCATGTAATATGTGGCTGAAAATCGGATTAAACACGACGTAACCACTCAAGTTACCCTCCATTTTGACTACTCGCTAAGTATAGTTACAACACGACTAAATAAGACACAACCATGTTAGAAACACAACAACTTGCCGCCCCTCCCCTCACTGACAACAATGTGTTATTGACTGCAGAAAATATTGGTTTTGTAACACGGGATAAAACCATCCTTACCGAGGTAAATTTACAGGTACGCAACAGGGAGATTATTACCTTAATTGGCCCCAATGGTGCGGGCAAAACCAGCCTGATACGCATTCTACTCGGGCTTTGTGATGCCAGTTCCGGCAAGGTGAAAACCAGGCAAAAGCTACGCATCGGTTATGTGCCACAGCGTATTGTGGTGCCTGAAGTGATGCCATTGCGGGTAGTTGATTTTTTAAATGTCAGCAATCTGTATACGCTGGAGCAATGTCAACTAAAACTCGATGAAGTTAATTGTAGCTACCTGCTGCAATCAGCCATGCAGAGCATTTCAGGTGGTGAAATGCAACGAGTGTTGCTGGCACGTGCCTTACTGAAACAACCGCAACTTTTAGTGCTGGATGAGCCCGCTTCCGGCATGGATATTATTGGTCAGCAGGCACTGTATAAAACCATACGTGATATCCGCGATAAACATGACTGCGGCATCCTGATGGTGTCGCATGATTTACATCTGGTGATGGCGCAAACCGACAGGGTGATTTGTTTGAATACCCATATTTGTTGTACTGGCCATCCTGATGATGTCAGCGAACATCCAGAATACATCAAACTGTTTGGTGATGCCATTGATGGATTAGCATTGTATTCACATCATCACGACCATGAACATGATATTCACGGCAATATTGTTGCTTCTGAGCATTGTCATGATTGCGAACTTAATCAGGATAAACAATAAATGGACAGTTTTATTCTATATGCTCTTGCCGCCGGCATTGCACTCGCTTTAGTAGTTGGCCCATTAGGTAGCGTAGTGGTATGGCGACGCATGGCTTATTTTGGCGACACCCTGGCTCACGCAGCCCTGTTAGGCGTGGCGCTGGCGATTGCCGCTGAACAATTACCAATGGCCGGAGTAGGTTTAATTGGCGTGTTGATGGCGGCCTTATTATTCTGGCTGGAAAAACAACGTGATTTATCCACCGATACTTTATTAGGTATTCTTTCACATAGCGCTCTGGCCCTGGGTTTAATTTTGCTGTCGGTTATTCAGGCGCAGGGGTTTAATATTAATTTAATGTCTTATCTGTTTGGTGACCTGCTTGCTGTCGGCCCATCTGATCTTGTGCTTATGTATGGTAGTGTGGTGATTATATTACTGGTATTCAGTCAAATATTATCACCCCTGATTTCGATGTCGGTTAATGAAGAACTGGCGCGTATTGATGGTATCGCGGTTGAGAAAATACGATTTATTTTTATGATTTTACTTGCCCTGGTTATTGCCGTGGCATTAAAAGTTGTCGGCATACTGTTAATTACCGCTTTGCTAATCATCCCGGCGGCGACGGCACGGCTGTATTCTAAATCACCCAAACAAATGGTAATGGTTTCGACCCTGATTGCCATTGCCGCTGTTGTTTTAGGACTACTGGCTTCACTTGGCTGGGATTTTCCTACCGGACCCGCTATTGTGGTTTCTGCCT
>CAYQXD010000094.1:0-12725 GCA_964421315.1 uncultured Thiotrichaceae bacterium
CACATCCATGTGCTACTACTCATTAACAATTAACCATTAATAATTAACCATTGCTGTTAAGTTACCGGCTTAACCGATCCCGGAATTATTTCTGCATTAAAATTTTGTTTTAATGACTGTGTGAAACTGTCTTGATTAATCGATGTCACAGCCTGTTGCTGGCGTTGCTCGATTTCACGCTGACTTGTTTGCGCTGGCGTTTCCATCCTTTGGTCCGTAAACGGCACATCCTTGTGCCACTGCTCACTAGCCCTGGCATCGTCTCCGGCACTGATACTGGCATTTTTATTGCCAATTTTTTTGATAACTCTAATATCCAATTGTGCCTCAATATTAAAATATTCGCCTAATGCCTGTTGCAAACGTTGTTTTGCTTTTGGATTAATCAAGTTACTATGACCACTTGTTATGTGCAAAACAATTTTACAACCATCACGTTGCCCCATAGTGCAGTTAATCGCAAGTTGTTTTACCAGGCCACCTAAACCAAGTGCATTAACCACTTCTCGCCAGTCATTTGAACCATCACCGCTTGATGCAAACTGGGATACAGATTGCCCTGCCGCTTGTTTGTCCATCCTTTGGTTCGTTAACGGCACATCCTTGTGCCACTGCTCCATCCTTTGGTTCGTTAACGGCACATCCTTGTGACACTGCTCTGACACTGCAGCATGCTCTGCATAAGCCGTTTCTGTTATCGCATCCCTTACCGTATTTACAACGGGTTTATTTACAACTGACTCAGCTTGCCTGTTTACATTAATGTTCTGAGTATGGCTTTGAGCCGGTGCCTGCTTCTGACCTTTCTTCTGAACTGGCGCTGCTGACTGAACAGATGTTTGTAGAACAGAGCCTGCATCAACCGCTGCCGGCCTAAAGGCTAACATCCGTAGCATAATCATCTCGAAACCATTTCTTGAATCGGGTGACAAGGGCAGATCCCGGCGGCCAATCAGTGCAATTTGATAAAACAGGTGTAAATCCTCAGCCGATACCTGCTCGGTTAATTTAAGCAAAACCTCACGCGAACTAACAAACTCATCCAGCGCCTCAGGCACTGTTTTTGCCAGGCTCATGTGATGCAACAAACTTAATAATTCAGCCAGTACATTTTCAAAATCAGGTGAAAACTCAGCCAGTGTCGCCACTGCCTGCATGGTTGTCACCGCATCACGTTGCAAAACAGCGGTTAATAAACCCAGCACTTTATCCCGTGACACACTGCCCAGCATGTCACGCACTTCCTGTTCCTGAACACTACCGCCACCAAAGGCAAGTGCCTGATCTAGCAGACTTAGCGCATCACGCATGCTGCCATCAGCAGATTCAGCAATGAGCTGTAGTGCAGTGACATTATGCTCAACCTTTTCCGACGTTAAAATATGTTGCAAATGACTGATGATTAAACTCACCGGTAAGCGTTTCAGATTAAATTGCAAACAACGAGACAGTACCGTGACTGGCAGTTTTTGCGGGTCAGTGGTCGCCAGTAAAAACTTCACATGCGGTGGCGGCTCTTCCAGGGTTTTTAATAAAGCATTAAAACTGCTTTTGGAAAACATATGCACCTCATCAATCAGGTACACTTTATAGCGTCCACGTGTTGGCGCGTATTGCACGTTTTCCAGTAATTCGCGGGTATCATCAACACCGGTGCGTGAGGCGGCATCCACTTCAATTAAATCGACATAACGGCCTTCGGCAATCTCCACACAGGTCGAACATTTGCCGCAGGGTGTGGCCGTAATGCCGGTCTCGCAATTTAAGGATTTTGAGAAAATACGCGCAATAGTGGTTTTACCAACACCGCGTGTGCCGGTAAACAAATAGGCGTGGTGCAGACGATCATCATTCAGGGCGTTTACCAGCGCACGTTGGACATGCTCCTGGCCAACCAGCTCCTGAAAGTTTTGCGGTCGCCACTTTCGCGCCAGAACTTGATAACTCATCTGGAATAGTTCACTTTGGAATAGTCACCTTCAAAAAATAAGGACATCAGTAGAGTCTATCGAAGATAGCAGCAAGATTATAGCGGAAAAAAAGAGTTGTATGGTGGCAACCCGCCCCAGCCACTCCTCGGCACCCGAGATCACTGTTACCGTTGCTTCCTTCCGGACCTGGCGGAGTTCACAGTTTATCGTCGCGAGGGAACCAGAACAGGTCACCATAAGCCGCGCATTATACATTTTTCAACTGAACATTCACCTATAATTTTCCATTCTTTTCATAATTTTCCTGTTAAATTTTCAGAACGCTGTATAATTCATCTTCTTTTTACACGCTGCATAGACATGCCACAAAACATTCACTGCTTTTAATGAAATCAATTTTACGCATCGCTACCCGAAAAAGCCCACTCGCACTGTGGCAGGCAGAACACGTTAAAACACGTTTAATGCAGGCACATGAAAACCTGCAAGTTGAGCTGATCACTTTCACCACCCAGGGCGATAAAATTCTGGATACGCCACTAGCAAAAATCGGTGGTAAAGGTCTGTTTGTTAAAGAGCTGGAAATAGCGATACTTGAAGGTAAAGCTGATATTGCCGCACATTCTATTAAAGATGTACCGATGGATTTTCCAGAGGGTTTGTTTCTTTCTACCATTCTAGAACGCGAAGAACCCTGTGATGCCTTTGTCTCTAACCAGTATAATTCAGTGCAAACGCTACCTCAAGGCGCGGTTGTTGGCACCTGTAGCTTGCGTAGAAAATGCCAGTTACTCAGTAAACGCCCCGATCTAAAAATCAAAGATTTGCGCGGCAACGTCAATTCAAGATTAGAAAAACTTGATAACGGTGATTATGATGCCATCATCCTTGCCTGTGCAGGTCTGGTTCGACTTGACATGGTGAAACGCATAAAACAGCGTATCTCATCCTCATGGATCTTGCCCGCTGTTGGTCAGGGAGCTGTCGGACTGGAAGCACGAATTGGCGATAAAGAAACACTCGACCTGTTATCCGTATTAAATCATGATGACACCGCAGACCGAGTCACCGCCGAACGTGCATTAAACAAACGTCTTGAGGGTGGCTGCCAGGTACCCATTGCCAGTTACGCGATGCTGGATGGTGACACACTGCACTTGCAAGCTTTAGTTGGCGAGCCTGACGGCAGTTTAATTGTACAAGGCGATATTAGCGGGCATCGCAGTGAAGGTGAGCAGCTAGGCGCTAAACTAGCTGATGATTTACTGTCTCGTGGTGCGAAAGAAATACTGGAAAAATTATATAACGCGGAAGATTAAAACAAATTTAGAGAGGCGGTCGTTCTTATCCATCCGTGGATCCGCGATACTAAGGCATCCCTGCCTGTCGCCCGAGTAGTTGACTAAAATCGACAGGAACGATTTTGAGCAAAATCGACGCTTTTTCAATTATAACCCGTAGGGTGAGGCACACAGTGTGCCAAATAACGCGCATGCGGCTTCTACTCAGTAGACAGTGAATCGTAGCAAACTGCATTACAGTTAGATTTTTAGAGAGGTGGCCGAGCGGCTGAAGGCGCACGCCTGGAAAGTGTGTAAACCGAAAGGTTTCGAGGGTTCGAATCCCTTCCTCTCTGCCATATATATTAATAAATTCAATGAGTTATAAGATAATTGTAATATTACCCACGGATTTACCCACGGTTATAATGCAAAAAGATCATGTGCCTTTTACTTGCGGAGAGAATGTGACTCTAAGTTAGGCAAGATATTATCTCCGATGATGCAGCTTAGCGAATTAGCGTCCATGTATCGAGCGCCATCACGGATGCTCAGTGTTTTTTAGGCAGCCGCTTGCCAGAGACCTTCAGCATTCTCTTCAAAGTTCATCTGGCGTTCATCTTCTGCTATCTCACGGTTCAAACGTGCAATATCTTCAACTATCTGACGAAGATCACCATTACTATCTACATGCTCAACATAGAACCCACGAATTAACCTGTCTTCTGGCCCACCAACGGCAACTCGGGCTCTTTCCCAATTACGGACAGTGTCTTCGCTGACACCAATGATTCGTGCAAAGCTACTCTGTGTCAGATCCATCTCTTTACGTAGGAACCGAACCTCGTCGCCGGTTAAAGTAGGTGATTTACGGATAATGTCATGCGCAATCACTTTATGCAGACCAGCCAGGTCATGGATAGACACAGCCTCATCACCGTCTATTTCACGCATAATAACGCCACCGTGTAAAAACACGTTTGGCAAACCACTTTCTGTATAGTGATACATTGTTGTTCCCCTTTAAATATCAATTACTGTAATAATTAATATATAGTTGTCTTTACCATCATCGGCATCGGTATCATTGTTTAAACTTAAGCCGATACGCAATAGACTATCTATCGCCCAACCTTCTACCGTCATTCGGAAGCCACCGTGATGTGAGGTAGACCAGCTCGGCTCTTCAAAAAACTTAAAACGATCTAAACAATCGATAACCTCCTTACGAGTAACACCACGCTCAATCATTCTTTCTTTGGCGTGCCTGCTAAAAAATACACGGCTAGAATCACGTGCAATCTCCTGAATATATCGCGTTGCTTCTTCTCTGGATAAACCATGTAATTGGATGACGTTATCAGATGTCATATTTGAGTGCCTCCTACCATGAAAGTTTCACGGTTATGACTCTTATTGTCAAGTGTAGGAAATAATCGGTAAAACACCAGTTAATCAGTAAACATTCCCCCTTAAAAACTGGTCATTAAAAATAGTGACCGTTCATTACTTTATACCGCTCTTTTTAAACGCGAAAAAATCCTTAAAGTCTGCACTTAATGAAAGTGGTACGAGGAAATACCGTAATGAGCAAAATAAGACTAATTTAACAAGCTAAGCCTGATTGATTCTATTACCTTTCTGCCAGTACAAACCACCGACAGTCGTTGCCGCCAATACCAGTATAAAAACAAAAACACCGATTATTGTTAAATTTGAATGCTCCAATAGGGGATAGAACATGCTAACTGCAACAATAAGACCAACCGCTATACAATGCAGCCATATTTTTGTGCTAGCTATATTCGCTGTGATATAACCGCCTATAAACATGGTCGCCGCAAAAAGCGGAATGCCAACTATATATCTAAAAGAACCAACAATATCTTTTAGAAACAGATAGTCTTTTGCCAGCGCGTTATAGCCAACTGCAATAAAAATATACGCCAGTTGCAACAAAAGTATAGCGACAAAAATAAATACAGTGCCTGCAATAATCGCTTTTATACTTCTCATCAATAAATCTCTGGTTACGTTGTTGCTCGCCATTATTTAATCAACAAACGGCCCCTCATCGAATAGACTGAACAGAACTACTGCAATAAGCTTTGCCATGCTTTAAATCCATTTTCTTTTTATTGTATACGCAGCTGCGCCAATCGAGCATCGCTGAAATTTGCAGTGTTATTTCATCCAGATAAACCAGGTAATAATTCCGGATCTTGCTGGCAGTTGCGGCATGACCAAACTCGGAAAATTGTAAATCACTTTTTATACAACGGCTCTCGATCACCGGAATGTTTGATGCTTTAAAAACACCGTCAACCATCAAAGCTTTTTGCTGGCACTGCTCCAGTGTATGTGTATTCACAAAGGAAGCATTGATGTCACCCGCGCCGTTTTGTGTGAGTGTTATCAGCAGGAAGAGTGTTTTCATGTACAGTGATATTTGTGAAAAACTGAGTAAAGCCACTTTATTCTCTCATACCTAAATCCTGCAAGTAATCGTGCATATAGAGTGCAAGATATTGATTTCTGAAGCGATTTTAAATTTGAGCGTAATCCTTATTGTGATTACCGAATATTTTAAATTGCTTCAGGAATCAAGAGCTTGTGCTATATATGTGCGAGGGCTTGCAGGATTTAGGTCATACACAATAGTCAAGAGAAAACAACGCTGTCTAGCAAAAAAACGTAACCACTCAGATTATCACTGAAACTCGTCAGTTCAAGGCGAAAATCACACCGCCTTTCTGGCTGCTTGCGCCATAACGCGATCACGGCTATCCATCAATGGAGTAGTAACACATGGACGTGCTGTTCACGAACCTAAGGATGGACATAAATGCAAGTTTATAAATGTTTAGTATACGCAGCCCCCATTTTTTAACGCTGGAACGGCTGATTTCAGGGGCTAACTGAGTAAGTTACTAAAAACTTACTTAACTCCCTTGCCGATAAGGTAACTACTGTATTGTTTATCAGTACCATTAATGTGGTTGATTAACCATGCCTTGAGATATTCCACCGCATTACTCATAGCAGTGTCATGATCGCGTTCATACTCGGCAAGCACTGCGCGTACTTTATTGAACATCTCTTCATGTTGCGCCTTGTGCGATTCAAAATCAGGATAATCATTATCCCGCATTAAGCCTTCTTCATAGGTAAAATGTGTTTTTGTATAATCAACCAGTTCATCCAGTGCTTCACGCTCGAACTGCTCACCTGTCGAATAATCCACTGCGGTCTGCAACTGGTTTATCAGGTTCAGTAGTTTTTTGTGTTGCTGATCGATAGAATCGATGCCCACGCTGTAGCTGTCTTTCCACTCAACAAACTGTTTTGCGGCCATCTTTTTATGGATGAACGGTATAACAACCAGTATTGCTATCAACGCCCATGTTAATGGGCTGCCTGGCCCGACTAAAAGCCCTAGTATCGCAGCTACAATTAGTGTCAGTATAAGCAGTGACACGCCGAACATACACATTTTTTTATTCTGGCAATAAGATTTTTTCATGCGTATTATTCCTTAAAAGAAACTCTAGATTTACTTACATTGACTGGATTTATAGGCGATTACAAAAATCATCCACGCAAAATTATACTGCAATGCTAACACTAATTTTAAACATACGCTTCCGTCTATAAAAATGACCTAAGTCAACTCAACATAAAAAACCCTGGTCATCTCACCCGAGCCGCCTAACTATGGGCAGAGCAACATACCGGTAGCTTGACTTAAATCAAAGACCTATAGCACCGATAAGAACAATATCATGGCCATCTGAATCTTTGTAGGCAATGCTTAAATGCATGTCAGCAAACAGCAACGAGAGGGCGTTACTGATGAACAAAAAAGGCTTTGTTTCGCTGGTTGGCGCAGGCCCTGGTGACGCTGAACTACTGACTATTAAAGCTCTGCGTTTGCTTGAGCAAGCTGATGTTGTGGTTTACGACCGCCTTGTCTCTGCCGATATTCTCAGTTTGATTCCAACAGGCATCAGTCGAATATCTGTAGGCAAGGAAGTTGGCAAACATTGCGTGCCGCAAAATGAGATAAATGAAATCATTGTAAACCTGGCAAATTCTGGTCGTAAAGTTGTACGCCTTAAAGGCGGCGACCCTTACATGTTTGGCCGCGGCGGTGAAGAAGCGCTCACATTAAAAAAACATCAAATAGCCTTTGAAATTGTACCCGGCATTACTGCTGCATCTGGCTGCAGCGCGTATAGCGGCATCCCATTAACCCATCGTGGCATGAGTCGCCGGATACAATTTATCACCGGGCATTTTAGTAATGATGAACCACTAGATCTCAACTGGCAATCCATTGCTGACCCTGACTCAACGCTGGTCATTTATATGGGCCTTTCAAACTTGCCACTGGTGGTACATTCATTAATAGATGCGGGCCTGCCACCTTCGACCCCTGCTGCCGCAATTCAAAACGGAACCACAACGTCTCAGCAACGCTTAATCACCCGACTTGATCAACTGAACGATGCGATACAGCAAAAACAAATGAAAGCACCGGTAATGATTATCATCGGTGAAGTAGTATCGCTGGCTGATGAGCTTGACTGGTTCCAGTCTGAACTTGAAGATAATTATTATGAAAAAAGCGCTGTTCATCGTTAATTTACTGATCATGCAATCATTCACACAAGTAACCATTGCAGAAGTAGACACTACGCGTCAAAACGAATTACGGTATTTTGTTAAACATGACTGTGGTTCCTGTCACGGCATGACATTGAAAGGTGGGCTGGGCCCTGCCCTGTTGCCCAAAAGACTATCAGCAATGCCTAAAAGCTATCTGGTCAACACCATTTTAGAAGGCCGCCCGAACACCGCCATGCCTGCATGGAAAAGCATGCTCACTGTCGATGATGCTTCCTGGATTGCAGAGCAATTACAGCACGGACAATTGTTGTATAAGTCGCAGCATGGACTTATACAACCCTCACAACTGGCCCAAAATAAAAAAAACCAGGATAAAAAAACCCAGAATAAAAAAACTATGGGCAAACCGTAATGCACCGATTGATTATACTGTGCCAGCTATTTTCACTAGCTTTATTGTTACCAACTAACGCCAGCGCTCGAGGCACCGGTGATCTTGGTATTGTCATTGAACGCGCCAACGGCAGCGTACTGGTGATTGAAACTAGCAACAACACCACCCTGGGTAGAATTGAAGGCCTGGGCGACCTGTCTCACGCCTCTGCTGTGTATTCACGCGATGGACAATATGCCTATGTTTTTGGCCGCGAAGGTGGTCTGACAAAAATAGATATCATCAATAAAAAACTGGTGAAACGCATTATACAATCAGGAAACAGTATTGGTGGCGCCATTTCTCAGGATGGCAGCCTGGTTGCAGTATCAAATTACAAACCCGGTGGAGTGAAAATCTTTGATGCCGAAACACTGACTCTGGTTGCCGATATCCCGGCTAGTTACGGTAACGATGGTTTACTTTCAAAAGTCATTGGACTGGTTGACGCGCCCGGTCAAAAGTTTGTTTTCAGCCTGTGGGATGCCGACGAAATCTGGGTGGCTGACGTATCAAATATCGACAAGCCACAAATCACCAAATTCAAGAACATCGGCAGAAATCCTTATGATGCTTTAATCACACCCGATGGTCGCCACTATATTGCGGGCCTGTTTGGTGAAGACGGCATGGCGTTGCTGGACTTGTGGAACCTTGATGCTGGCGTTAAACGTATTCTTGATGGTTACGGCAAAGGCGAACAGAAACTTCCGGTTTTTAAAATGCCGCACCTTGAAGGCTGGGCGATTGCCGGTACCTTTGCTTTTATGCCCGCTATTGGTCACCACGAAGTACTGGTTGTTAACACCATTGACTGGACAGAAGCTGGGCGTATCAAAGTGCATGGGCAACCGATCTTTGTTATGGCACGTCCAGATGGTCGCCATATCTGGGTGAACTTTGCGGTACCAAACAATGATACCTTGCAGGTAATCGATACCCAGTCGTTAAAAATTATCAAAACTCTGACCCCCGGCAAAGGTGTATTACACATGGAGTTCGAGCCACGTGGTGAAGAAATTTGGGTATCGGTACGCGACGAAGACCGACTCGCTGTGTTTGATACCGAAACCTTTGCACAGCTCATCACATTAGACGCAAAAAAACCCAGCGGTATCTTTCTTACTTCACGTGCACACCGCATTGGTTTATAACCCACAGGTATAAAACATGACCGATTCAATGAACTGTTCAATAAATGATTATTCGCCTCTGGAACAGCACCTGTTAAATGACTTTCAACGCGACATGTCTTTATCAGCAACCCCCTATGCAGACATGGCAAAACAACTTGGAGTAAACGAAGAAGAGGTTTTGCAATCCATACAATCATTGCAGGAAAACGGTGTTGTCAGTCGCGTCGGCCCAGTGTTTCGACCTAATAGAATTGGTGTCAGCACCCTGGCTGCCATGTCAGTACCCGCAGATAAACTGGAATGTGTTGCTCGTATTATCAGCGCCTTCCCGGAAGTTAACCACAACTACGAACGTGACCATTTATACAATCTCTGGTTTGTGGTCACCGCCTCCAGTGAAGAACACCTTGATATTGTGCTTTATGAAATCGAACAGCACACCGAACAAACATTAATGTCATTACCGATGCTGGAAGACTATTTTATTGATCTTGGCTTCAAGCTAACGAGCAAACTTAAACAAGCAAATCGAAACGGATAATACATCATGCAACTTAATAAACAGGTATTGCTATTAACCAGCGAAGACAGAGCACTGATCAAGATCGTGCAAAATGGCTTGCCCGTTGTCAGCCGACCCTATGCTGAAATAGCCAAAAAACTGGATACCAGCGAAGCAGATGTCATTTCACGACTGCAATATCTAATTGATAACGGTGCAATTAAACGCTATGGTGTTGTTGTGCGCCACAAAGAACTGGGCTATACCGCAAACGGCATGGTGGTATGGAACATACCGGATGACAAAGTTGAAGAACTGGGCATATGTATTGGCAACTATGACTGTGTAACACTCAGTTACCGCCGCCCTCGCCGTCTTCCCGACTGGCCTTACAATCTGTTCACCATGGTCCATGGCAGCAGCCGTGAAGAAGTTACCCAAAAAGTTGCTGAAATTGTCGAGACGTGCGGTTTGAAAAATATTGACCATACTATCTTATTCAGTACTCGACGTTTTAAACAACGCGGTGCCAGTTACACGCAAAAAAACACCAGCAGTACAGCCAAAACTGTAAAATTACAACTCGTTAAATAACCAGCCAAAATATTTTTTAAGCAAATCTAACGACATGCAACTAACAACGCTGGAACGCCACTTCATCAACAACTATCAAGGTAACTTCCCGTTACAGGAACGCCCTTTTAAAACTATTGCAAAACAGCTCAATAGTAACGAAAACCTGTTAATAGAAACCGTAAAACAACTCAAAGCTAAAAAACTGCTCACCCGATTCGGCCCATTGTATGATGCCGCCCGCCTCGGTGGCGGGTTAACACTGACTGCAATTATAGTACCTGAGGAGCGATACCAGAGTGTGACCGAGCTGGTTAACGCCTACCCTGAAGTCGCGCACAATTACCGGCGTGAACATGAACTCAATATGTGGTTTGTGCTGGCGACAGAAACCCCGGTAGAAATCATACAGACACTCTCCTCAATCGAAAAAACAACCGGTTTGACGGTGTATAACTTTCCAAAACAACAGGAGTTTTATATTGGCCTGTGGTTGCATTTGTCTGCTGATGGTAACCACACTACCGTATCTGTGCCCCTGCAAGAGGAAACTGACACAGCCGTTAAAAATGAGTCACTAGATGATATTGACCGAAAACTAATCAACCTCACACAAACCGGTTTTGCTATAGAGCACTCACCCTATCAGAAGATTGCAAACGAGTTGGGCATCACGCAACAGGAAGTTATACAACGGTTAAACAACATGTTGTCTAACGGCATCATTCGTCGTATAGGCGCTGTACCCAATCACTACCGGCTCGGGCTGACAGCAAACGGCATGACAGTGTGGGAAGTAGACGAGAACAAAATTTTCGAACTGGGAAACCTCATTGGCCAGCTTGACTTTGTCAGCCACTGTTACCAGCGCCCTCGCCACCTGCCCATGTGGCGTTACAACCTGTTTGCCATGGTGCATGGTGCCAACAAAAACGAGGTCAATAAAAAAGTGAAACAGATTGAAGCGGTATTAGGTAAAAACTGCAAGGCACACGAAACCCTGTTCAGCTCTGCCATCCTGAAAAAAACCGGACTGCGGCTGGCGGCCTGAATCACTGACCTCATAACCATCACCCACATAAACACACAAACGGCACAAAGCTATGTTTCGATTAAGCCAATACCTGCATACCCTGAAAGACAATCCAGCCGCAAAGTCTACCCGTGGTCCAGTGCGCAAACCAACAGGGCCAGTGGTTATCTGGAACCTGATTCGACGTTGCAACCTTACCTGCAAACATTGTTATGCCACCTCAGCCGATAAAGATTTTCCCGGCGAACTGGACACCGGCGAAGTATTTAAAGTAATGGACGATTTAAAAGATTTCGGCGTACCAGTATTGATACTGTCTGGTGGCGAACCATTAATGCGACCCGATATTTTCGAGATATCACACCACGCCAAAGACATGGGGTTTTACGTTGGACTGTCTTCCAATGGCACACTGATTACTGAAAACAATATCCAGGACATCGTAGATGTTGGTTACAACTATGTCGGCATCAGCATCGACGGCATGCGCGAAACACATGATAAGTTCCGCCGCAAACAAGGCTCATATGATGAAGCCTTACGCGGCATACGCTTATGCCGTGACGCTGGCATTAAAGTGGGCTTGCGCTTTACACTGACACAGGACAACAAACAGGACTTACCCGCATTGCTGCAATTAATGGATAATGAAGGTATCGACAAGTTCTACCTTTCTCACCTCAATTATGCTGGTCGTGGCAATAAAAACCGCGGTGATGATTTACACCACCAGATGACACGTGCCGCCATGGATCTATTATTCGACACCTGCTGGAACGATGTGACTGCCGGCAAACGCCGTGAATTTGTTACCGGTAATAATGATGCCGATGGTGTTTATCTATTATTATGGGCAAGAAAACACCTGCCCCAATATGCTGAGCAAATCGAAACCATTTTAACTAACTGGGGTGGCAATGCATCGGGGGTCAATATTTCCAATATCGATAATATCGGCAATGTGCACCCTGACACCATGTGGTGGGATTACACCATTGGCAACATTAAACAACGACCTTTTTCTGAAATATGGATGGACACCGCCGACCCTTTAATGGCGGGCCTAAAACTAAAATCACGGCCGGTTGAAGGGCGTTGTGCCAACTGCCAATACATCAAAATTTGCGGCGGCAACTCACGTACACGCGCCTGGACACTAAGTGGCAACTTATGGGCAGAAGATCCAGGAGGTTATGTGGAAATAAATG